>CADBKS010000054.1 GCA_902795255.1 uncultured Chloroflexota bacterium | reverse complement strand
AAGGGGAGAGGTGAAGGGCAGCGGTCTGGTAAACGATTCCGCCCTGGAAGCCCGCGCCGATCGGGAAGGCCTCATGGCAGCCCGCGGGGAGAGCGTCTCGATGGGCTATGGCGGCGCGTTCGCGGCACTCTCAAACGCTTCCGCTGCATCCACGGCAGGACCGATGCAGGCAAAAAGCGGGAAGAAAAAGCCCAAGAAACAATCCAAAGAAATGGACATGTGGCAAAAAGAAATGGAGAGCATGAACTCCATGTATTCCACCAAAGAGGCAGATGAAGATCTTAAATTGGATCAAGGTGATTTGACCGGAGAAACGGAAATGGATCGCCTTTACCGTATTCAGGCCGCAATGATGCGAGGAAATATGGAGAATAATCCCCAAAATCCACTTCTCCGAAAGGGAGATTATGAATGGTATAAAAATATGCAGCAGAATGCGGACGCGGGTACTTTTTCTGAAATACAGAGCCGATTGGTGAAATCCGCAAGAGATATGGTGAATTTTCGTGATTCGATGGATGGGACAGAACTTGAATTTGAGAACCTGGGTAAGGACGAGAAGAGAAAATTACTGAAGTCTAAAAAGAATTTTTATGCCTCGTACAGCAATGAGGGAATGGAATACGATATTTATTCAAAACTTCTGAATTCCATGTCCAATTCCAGGGGCGGTCAGCAAAAATTGGCTCGAGACGCAAAGGACAAACTGAATAATCCCGAACCTGATGAAAAGGATAAGATTCTTGAGGAAGCCAAACGAATTCAAAACGCGCGTAACGCGAATAACGCTGACGGCAGCGAGAATCCGGATGGTTCCTATGTATCGATGTATCTCAAGGCCGGCGATGTTGGAAAAAAATTCGTTGACACGCTCAATGGAGCCAGATTTGGTCGATTTGATAATATCGCCTTGAACGGAGGACAAGAGACAGACACGAAGGAAATGTCAGAAGAAGAACAGCAGCTCCAGCAGGATCTGGACAGGCTATATGCCATTAATGCAGGAAGGAGTATAGCCGGAAATAATTATAAGTCCGTTATTTCCAAAAAAGATTTGAAATGGTTCCATAATACGCTCAATGACAAAAAGCGGATGAAAGAATTAATCAGAGGAATAAACCAACGAATCGCTGATATTAAAATAGATGTGGGCAGAAAATGGGAAGAAGCAGGCGGAAAGAACCTGACACCGCAGCAGTCTTATGAATTGACAAATAAAGCCTCAACGGATATCCAGCTTTATCAAAGTTTAGACCAATTTATGGACGAAAAAGGTGAAATGGATCCAGACGAAATGCGGAATTGGTGGAACGATTTCGAAGCAAATCAATCTATTAATGACCGGGTAGGTGTAGAAAAGGGCACCATGGCAATTAATCATTCGAATAGTTATGCTTCGACATTGCGAAATGTAGATGATGTGGAACAAATGGAATTATTCCAATCTGAGACAGATCAGCTGAAAAACACTTATGAAAAATACAGGAAGAAGCAAGAAGAAGAAGGAGAAACCGAGTAGAAGCTCAGGCAGCTTCGGCTCCTTTTGAAGAAACAGGCCGCTGCGATTCACGCAGCGGATTTTTTATCCCGCGCAGCACGCCTGGTCTGCCTTTTTGATGCCGCGAAGCCGGCACAAAAAGACTGCACAGTTGTGCGTCCCCTCGCTTTCGGAGTAACCGACCCGAACAGCGGGGGAACCGTCCCATTGTTGAGCGCTTGGGACAGTCCCCCAGTGGTTGCGTCAATCGAGTTGGTTGTCGCAACTATTATCGGTGTATTTGCCTTTTCAGAGAGTATGACGATCATAAAGATTGTCGGGATTCTTCTGGTTTTGCTGTCTATCCTTCTATTTAGTTGGAAAAGCAACTCCTGATAAGCAAACAGAAAAGCTGACAAATTCATATTTGTCGATATCCTGCTAAATCGGGATTTGTTGAATAAAGCTGAAAGCTAATCATTATTAGTTGTAAGCTGTTTTGAGCATCATAACTATTTTTGACTTATAACTTAAAACTTACAACTAATCGCAGCGAACTCTGATTTTCTATAGTAAAATTCTATTGATATTGAAAAACCTCTTGTTCACAGGAGAGAAGGCTCTTTCCTGACAGATACGGCACTGCATCAACGCTGATATCGGCGGAAGTGGAATTTTTGTAAAAAGGCGGGCAGGATCCCGATTTCGGAAAACAGTGTACGGGTCTTTTGCGAGTTTCCCGGGAATAAGGGGCATTTGACCGGCTTCCTTCAGCATCTCATTGGTTTAACCTGATGGGTATATCAAATCAGGAGGATCCATAAATGAAAAAAATCGTTTCTTTACTTTTGGCCTTCGGCATATTGGCAGGCTTCTTCACCTTTACCGCTTTTGCTCAGGACACCGAAGCGCCCGAAGTGTCTCTGCTGACCGTCAGCGACTTCAATCCGCAATCCGAAGAAGCCAGACAGGATATTATCAGCGAGGCGGAAAATCTGCCTGAAAAGTTTGACCTGAGAGATTTCAACGGCAAGAATTATGTTACCCCGGTCAAAAGGCAATTGCCCTTCAACAGCTGCTGGACATTCGGAATCACGGGTGCGGCTGAAATTTCCTTCCTGCATGATAACGGTTTCGGTGTTCCTGCGGGAACGGAAAATGATCTGGTTGATTTTTCTGAAAAATACATCAGCTGGTTTGCACGTCATGCCATTACGGAAGAGGAAGTGAAGACCGGACATATCCGCGCTTCTCAGATCGGAGAGGGATATGACCTGACCGAGTCGGAAGCTGATTACATCAATACCGCTTATGATACAGGCGGAGACGCATCCTACGGCATCAACTTCTTTTCCGGAGGCTTCGGACCGTATGTTGAGAGGCTTGAGGTAAACGGCTGGCAGCCTTACGCTTACCGCGGAAACAACGGCTGGCGAAATAATGACATCAATGAACCCGATGATCGTGCTCCGCTGCGCAGGGAATATTATAAAAAAATGCAGATGGTTTCAAAAATGTATGACCTGATCGATGCGGGCGTGATCAACAGTGAAGAGGAATTTGACGAATGGTTTGATTCCGAATGGAGCGAAGGTCATTCTCTTTATGAAGATTCTTTCAGCGGTTCGGAATACGCGGGTTTTGACGACTGGTCCATCCCCCTGACTGCTGAATATCTTGTCCCTGATGAAGTTGTACATTTTAAAAATAGCTATGCTCTGCTGTCTCCCAAATCATCAGACGAATATGAATATGACGAGGCAGGTATTGCAGCGATCAAAACGGAGCTCACGCGCGGTCACGGCGTCGCCCTGGGCATCAGAGCCGACATAAGCAGGGCAGGCCAGGAAACGGATGAAAACGGCTATATCAATACGACGACCTGGGCACAATACTATACCGGCACTCCTATAGCGAACCATGTGGTCACGGTGGTCGGATATGACGATAACTACCCGAAGGAAAACTTCACAAGATTCGCGAACGGAGAGGCCATAGAAGGCAGCACGCCTCCGGCGGACGGCGCGTTTATCCTGAAGAACAGCTGGGGATCTCTGACCGAGGAAGATAAGGCGTCGGCAACAGTGAATAAATACGGCGCACCTGTTTATGAGAGTCCGAACGCCAACCCCTGGGGAATCGACGACACAGGATATTTTTATATCTCTTACTATGACCACGGTATATATGACGCGATCAGTTTTGAGTTTACACCGATCATCGAAACCAAATATCTCTATGTAAATTACGATCAGTACGATCTGCTGCTGGCGACAACGTATCAATCGGAAACAAGCGAAAACGAACTCAAGGCGGCGAACGTGTTTGATGCTGAAGAAGACGAGTACCTGTTCCAGGTTTCCGCTATGATCACTGCCCCACGGACGACCGTTCGGTATGAGATCTATAAGGATGTCGAAGATGGAAACCCCTGCTCGGGAACGCTGCTGGAGGAGGGTGAGGTATACAGGGAATTTGCCGGATATCAGCGCATCGACCTGCAGGATGAATACTTCCTCGAACAGGGCGAAAAATACGCCGTGGTCATTACACAGAGTTATGAGACCGAAAACGGGATGACCTACGCAGCTCCCTATGCATTAATGGGAAATGTTTATCCTATGCAGGGCATCATCCTGAAGATGAAGGGCGTGGTCAACCCCGGTGAAAGCCTGCTTTATAAAGACGGCGAATGGGCTGATTTCGCTGACGTCAAAGAGGAGATCATCGACGCCCGCTGGGCCGAATGCGGTCCTGAAGAGTTTGCTTTGATGCTCTTCAAAAACGGGAGAGATGACATTGTCGTCGATAACTTCCCCATCAAGGCATACCTTATTCCCGCAGCCCACCATGACGAGGTCCTCGCCTCGGAAGCGGAGTGATCCCGATACTGATTTGTCCCGGTCGTAAACAAAGATTCAGATCATCTGTGTCTCTGCCGCCTTATTCCTGACACAAGTCGGGAGTAAGGCGGCTTTTCTGATTCCTTCAAACCCTGATGATCCTGATCAATATGTGGATCGGGAAAGGAAATGACGCTGAAAGTACAGCTATGCAGCGATTCAGGATGATTTTGACCGATTCCGAGTATTCTCCATGTATTCAATGTGCTATACTTATCCCCAACAAATCGGGATTTGTCGGAGGCAACAGAACTGGAAATGATAACTTATAGGCAATTAACGAGAGGTGATGTGGAAAGTGCAAAGTATCTTTATGATGCGTTAGGGTGGACTGCATATCTCGGCGATGATGAAAGGCTGTATCGCGCATGGGACAATTCTCTGTTTGCGCTTGGTGCATTTGACGATGATAAGCTTATAGGCTTTATTCGATGCATCGGAGATGGTGAACATACTATACTGATACAAGATTTGCTTATTTTGGAAAACTATCAGCGCAAAGGAATAGGGAAAACGTTGATGGAAGTAGTATTTGATAAATATGCCGATGTCCGCCAGAAGTTTGTTGTCACAGGCGTAGACACACCAGCAGTCCACTTTTACCGTTCGCTTGGGTTGTATTCATTTGATGAGGGCGATTTGCTGGCATTTTTTAAGCTGTAAGAATCTCCCAAAGCGAAGGAAGTCCAGCTGTGCAAATTCCAATTTGTTAGGATAATGCTTGATGATTCGATTTACAGGCACTCATCAATACAGGCACGAACAGCATCGATTTCTGCCTTTTGAATACCGTAGCGATCTGCATCGCAGATTTTTCATCGACCTTTTCGCCGGAATCAGCTCGGCCGAATGTAAAAATCTGTCCGGAATCCCTCACGCTGTTGGTGATCACGGGAGCATCCCGAGCACTGTGTGGTTTTAGCCAATCAAACATTCCCATTTACATCACCTCCAGACAACAAAAAAGGCCCCCGGTTTACCCGGAAGCCCGTGTTTTCAAAATCTCATGTTATCAGTATAGATGATTACGAAAGATAGATTTTATACGATTTTGGACATTTTTAGTTCTGTTTCCTAATTCGAATAGAGAGATTCCCTTTTGGAACACTTATATTCCATATGAATTGAATATCCGAACCTATAGCAAAGATACTTTCTATATGATTGTTGTATGATTGTTGTTTACAACTCCTAGGATTAAAATCTTTCATTCAATCACTAAAGGCTCCCTTATTTTTTTCTGTCAGATTCATAATATTGATCAAGCTGGAAATTATATAGTATCCTCGTGATAATATTCAAATTTCCAAATAATTCTGCCAAACACCAGGTAAAGGCACCGCTAAGTAAGAAGAATAAAATGGATATCCAAAAATATTTCCATGAAAATTCTGTTTCCCAAGAGTATTTACCAGGAATACGTGAAATAACAATGGAAATGATTAATCCACCAATCCATATCAAACACGCTAATAATTTCATCAATCCTTCGGCAAAGCTCTCGTAAATTTCGTTTTTATTTATCCGAAGAGACAATGGCTCTTTTGGGGGAGTATGAATTGATACCTGTTCATCCTCGTTCTGAACTGGAGAGAAAATTGGTTTTGTTGAATTATCTTCTTCATGCTTTGACTCAGAAGAGATCAATTGTTTTTTTTCGTCTTCCAATGATTTTTTTTCTTCAACTATTTTTTTTATTTGTTCGTATTCTTCATCTTTAAGGTCGGGAAAGATTTTACCCATTTCTTTATTATAATAGATTATATGTTCTCCAACTTTTTCCTCATTTGTTGTCCATCGACGCATATAGTCACTAAGTTGTTCGATGGAAATATATTCTCTTATAGATGTAAATAGACCTAGTGATTCAAGTAATTCTTCCCTGTCTTTTTTTTCTTTTTCTTGCGCTTCCTTTTCTTCTTTTTCTATTTTTTCTTTTTTTATTATCTCAATACTTTCTCTTAGATTAACAATTTCTTCATTACCATTATTAATAAAATCATTAATTTTTTGATGGGATAAATCATCAACAACAGTATGAAATTTCTCCTCATTCTGTTTTAGGAAATAATCCAATCTTGACGTAACAATCGGGTCTTTATTCGTTTTTTCTACTGAGTCGAAGTAAGAATACGCATTAAGAAAAGCATCCTTGTCCGGATTTTTTATCAAATCATCGAACTTGTTGACACAGACATCGCATATTGGATGTGTTGGATCTAATGTAAAAACAACTGGCCCATCAACATTTTTCCCGCAAATTGAACAGATAAACATATATTATCTCCTAAAACAAAATTTTCACATCGCCATAAGAACTTTCTGAAAACTGATTGAATATTAGAGAACATTGATTATGATATAAAATTATAAACTATATGAATAAAAGAATCATAAAATCCAACATTCATGATATTTTCATCAAAACACCATCAATCCCCGCTCATCATACACGCTGGCTATATTTTCATGCCGTATGCAGCGGTCCAACGCCATGATTGCGGCAACGATCCCGTCGATCTTTTCCGGTGATTTCGCCTTGGTGCACTTGATATTTCCGGCGGGGTCGGTATCCACCACAACATTTCCGGCCATCCAGCGCATGACTGGGTTCCCGCCGTGGATGATCCGCCCTTCCATCAGAAGTTTATAGAACTCCTTGGTCGGGGGCGACATGTCCTTGTATCCCTGGCCGAAGGGAACAACAGTGAAGCCCATCCCTTCCAAGTCCTGCGTCATCTGGACCGCGCCCCAACGGTCGAATGCGATTTCAAGAATGTGATACCGCATTCCCAGATCCTCAATAAATTTCTCGATGAAATCATAGTGGATCACATTGCCTTCGGTAGCGTTGATAAATCCCTGCCGGTACCAGACATCGTACGGTACTGATGCCCGTCTGACGCGGATAGGGATAGTGTCCTCAGGGATCCAGAAAAACGGCAGCATGACGTACTTTTCGGTCTCGTCCCTGGGCGGGAACATGAGAACAAAAGCCGTGATATCACCTGTGCTTGACAGATCAAGCCCTGCGTAGCAGTCCCGGCCTTCAAGAGATTTCATGTCGATTGGAGTATTTCCGAGGTCATATATCTGCTCCGGTATAAACCGCGTCAGGCTTGAGACCCACATGTTCAAACGCAGCTGTTTGAACACATTCTCCTCCGCGGGATTGTCGATTGCTTCATTGAAGGCTTCCCTGACCCGCTCGATCTGGATCGTCTGCCCCGGGGAGGGATTGGCTTTGTACCAGTTAGCTTCGTCTGTCCAGTCCTCATCGTCAGCAAGGCCGTAGACCACCGGATAGAAAGTGTGATCGATCTTATTCCCTTTCAGAATTTCCAGTGCTTTACAGTGAAGCTCATAGCAGATACTTTCCCTGTCCGTACCTGCCGTGGTAATGAGAAAATACAGTGGCTGTTCCCGGGCGTCGCCAGACCCTTTCGTTAACTCCATGGTATTTTGTTTTCTTTCAAAAACTCATTGAATTATTATTCATTTATTATAGCGTTTCATTGACATATCAATAATCTTCAGCATATTACAAACACGTTATGGCTGAAAATGGACACCTATTGAGCATCCTTTGACAAGGGGGGACGTTTGCTGCTTAAAACCATATTCTGTGCGTCTGCGGATCAACCCGGAAAAGGTGTTTCGTTGAATCGGATCTATCCAAATCGGAGCCGGTGTAAAGCCCTTATCGCATTTACGGTGTGATCTCCCCAATGCGTCATCACTCCGAATCGCCAGTTAAAGACCGCATCACCGATCCTTCCATGTTCATATGCACTGATTCCGTCCTTCAGATCCCTGACGATATCAGATAAGTCATCATAAAGATCCACGCAGACCGGAGTTTCATTTACCAAAGGGTCAAAGACCTCCCAGTATAAAGTGGGAAGATCCCGGCTGATTTTTATTGATATTTTTTCCGGTGCATTCTCCGCTTAACCGGTATCCGGTTGCATATCCGGAAGTTCAAGTGCAGAGATATACAATTTCATCAGTGCTGAGATGAGAGCGTCAATTGCTGCACAGGATATTTCATTTTCCTGTACATATTGACAAAAATCTTTTGCCAGTCTGTAAAATGAATCCGGGTTTTCTATCATTCCGCCCTGTAAGAATATCAGTTCGAAGATTGTTCGGTAAATCGGGTTTTGCGGGTTGGGTGCATATGAGTCAAATGTACCTGGTACATTTGACTCACTGGTGCTGCAGAATTTCACGCCAGCAGCTGCTTCAGTTTTTCGATCTCTTCGGGCTGCATGCCGCCTTCCAGAAGATACTTTTCCGCTCCGGCGCTGTAGTCATGCCCTTCCGGGTCCTCGGTTTCGTCCAGGCCGGCGAAGATCCGCAGATAGTGGTCGATAAATGTGGATTTGAATCCGTTATAGCGGAACGGATCGCTTTCGGCGGTGATGCCGTAATAATTGTCGTAGGTGGTCATGTAATCATCGGCGATCTCGCGGTAGGTCCCGCCCATCAGCGCTTCGAGCAGCGCGCAGACAAAACCGGTGCGGTCCTTCCCCTCCAGACAGTGGACCGCCCACGGGAAAGGGTGCTCCATCGCCCGGATGAGCCCGCGGATCAGGGGCCTGCGGAAATTTTCCGTAAAGCAGCCAGCGCCAAGGCCGACCGGTATGGCGTTCCCGGCGTCACAGATCTCCTTTGCGTACGGGGGCATGTTTTCATAGCGTTCGCGGAGGGTTTTTTCGGTCTCGGAAAGTGAGAGCGTCGTCCGGATCCCGTTCTCCTCCAGAAATCTGCAGACCGCTGCGGGGCGGTTCATTACCGGGTCAAAGGGGCTCGCGCAGCGGTAAAGTTTCCGGCTGCCGATCCGGCCCGCGCGGAATTCCCGGAAGTTCGCGAAACGCTCCTGGCTTGTATAGTCGTTCGGGTCATTGCTGTAAACGACGCCCCGCAGGGCCATGACCTCCGCCTTTGCCCCTTTGCCGTGCATTGTGACCGTGAGGGTGTCTCCGGCGTTTACACCGGTCTGTTCCCTGAAAGGAAGACCGTTGAAATTGCACGCGGGGTGTTTGTAGGTCGGATAGGAGACGACGACAGGTTCCCCGATCTGAACATAAAACCCGTTGTAATACGGGACATTTTCCAGAAAAAAGCCGTTGGAAAAAGCCAGATCCACCGTGTCCCCGAACTCAAACCCCTTTTCGGAAAACTCCTCCGGCGTCCATTCCATAAGGGCGGCGCCGAATTCATCAATATCAATGATCCTGCAGCTGCAGCTGATAGCCATATCGTTTATTTCTCCTGCGGCCAATCATACCATAAGAGCCCCGTCCCCATCCCGCTGTGCCATCGGAAACGCTGACAAAAATCAGACAAAAATCTGTTTCTCCTCTGACACAAAAGGGTTATATTAAACAATATAAGAAAATGAACTGAGGAACAGAGAAGACCAAAGGGTGCGATCCCGGCGGCACAAACACTCCTTCCCCAAGCTCAGCAGCAAAAAGGTTATTGAGTAAGGAGGAAGATATGTTATTACCGACTGTTTTTGGAGAAAATTTATTTGATGACTGGTTCAGTTTCCCGGAGTTTAATGATCTGGACCGCACGGAACGGAAGCTTTACGGAAAGCACGCCGAACGTCTGATGAAGACGGACGTCCGTGAACATGATGACCATTATGAAGTGGATATCGATCTGCCGGGCTTCAGCAAGGATGAGATCAGCCTGGAACTGAAGGATGGGTACCTGACCGTCAGCGCGGCGAAGGGCCTTGATGAAGATGACACGAGCAAGAAGGGTAAGGTCATCCGCCAGGAACGCTATGCCGGCGCGATGCAGCGAAGCTTCTATGTCGGTGAGAACCTGACAGAAGAAGATATCAAAGCCAGCTTCAAACACGGTGTCCTGAACCTGACGATCGCCAGAAAAGATCAGCCGAAGCTTCCTGAGAAGAAGACCATCAAAATCGAAGACTGATCCGTTTGAAATGCTTTGATCAAACCAAAAGGGCGGCCCGTTGGGGCCGCCCTTTTTCGCTGCGCGCATTGCGCAAAATGAGTCAGCAGGGACGGTTCTGTTTGACTCATTTTTAATTCTCCTGAAATTTTGGTTCCCGGGGCGGGATTGGATATAATTGAGTGTAATTCTCGGGAGGAACTGACATGAAATATCAAAGTACCCGCAATACCGGTTTGTCACTGAGCGCTGCTGAAGCTATTATGCAGGGGCTTTCGCATGACGGAGGCCTTTTTGTACCGGAGTCCCTTCCGGTCCTGACGGAAGAAATGATCGGAAAACTGGCCGCCCTGCCTTATGCGGAACGCGCGGCTGTCATTATGAAGCTGTATCTGGATGATTTTTCCGAAGCGGAGCTCCGGACTTTTACGCAGCGTGCTTACGGGAACTTTGACGCGGCGGGCGCTGCCCCGGTCCGCAGGCTGGATCCGGAGACTTCTTTCATGGAGCTCTGGCACGGTCCGACCTGTGCGTTCAAGGATATCGCGCTCCAGATCCTCCCTTATCTGCTGACGGCTTCGATGAAGAAGACGGGCGAACCAAAAAAGGTCTGCATTCTGGTGGCGACTTCCGGCGATACCGGCAAGGCTGCGCTGGAAGGTTTCCGGGATGTCCGCGATACGGCGATCCTGGTGTTTTATCCGCGGGACGGGGTGTCGGACGTACAGAAGCTGCAGATGCAGTCCCAGACGGGGAACAACGTCAGTGTCTGTGCGGTCGAGGGCAATTTTGATGATGCCCAGACCGGTGTGAAACAGATCTTCTCCGATCCGGAACTGGCGGAACGTCTTGCCGCTCAGGGCTGGTTCCTGTCCTCTGCCAACTCGATCAACTGGGGCAGGCTGCTGCCGCAGATCGTTTATTATATCTCCGCTTACTGCGATTTCCTGAACGAAGGCGCGGTCCGGCCGGGTGAAAAGATCAGCTTCTGTGTGCCGACCGGCAATTTCGGTGATATTCTGGCCGGGTATTACGCCATGAAGATGGGGCTCCCGGTCAAACGGCTGATCTGCGCTTCAAATTCAAACGATGTGCTGACGGAGTTTTTCCGCACCGGCACCTATGACCGCTGCCGGCCTTTCTTTACCACGGTCTCCCCGTCGATGGATATTCTTATCTCCTCGAACCTGGAGCGGCTGATCTTTGACGTCAGCGGCCGGGACGCGGCATATGTTTCTTCCTGCATGGCGCAGCTGAAGGAAAACGGCCGCTACACGGTCACCCCGGAGATCCGCGGCAGTCTGGACCGGATCTTCTGGGCCGGGTGCTGTGATGAGGACGGGACGAAAGCGCAGATCGGGAAGGTCTGGAGAGAGCACGGCTATCTGATGGATACCCATACGGCCGTGGCCCATCAGGTCCTGGAACAGTACCGGGCGAGCGAAAACGCGGATGAGAATGTGGTCGTTGTGTCGACTGCCAGTCCGTTCAAATTCTGCAATGCGGTCCTGGAAGGGCTGGGCGAAGCTCCGGAAAGCAGCGGACTGGACGCGCTGGATAAACTGGAAAAGGTCACGGGGACCGCGGCTCCGAAGCCGCTTTCCGCCCTGCGCCGGGCGGAAGTGCGGTTCACGCAATGCGTGGAAAAAGAACAGATGCCGGCTGTTGTGGAAAAATTCCTGCAGGAAAATTAGCGGCGCGGGACCGCGGTATTGATTTACGATCCGGATCCGGGAGCTCTTCCCGGATCTTTTATTCTTCCGCTCCGGTCCGGCCGGCGGGCAGATATTCCCCGATCACTTCCGGATCCGGGCAGTATGTGCGCAGATCTTTTCCGCTGCCCAGCCGGATGCATTTCTCACCGCGGACGGCGCGTGCGAACAGCAGCAGCACTTCCTGCTGACGTTTCCTGCCGGCTTCGGTATCGCAGCAGTAGTAATTCGGCGCCTGGGGCAGTCCGGCGATGAACGCTGCTTCGGACAGGGTGACTTCGGAGGCATGTTTCCCGAAATAAACTTCGGCAGCTTTTTCAACTCCGGCGGCGTTCCGGCCGTAATAGATCTCATTCAGGTAAAGGGTCAGGATCGTTTCCTTGTCATAGCGCAGGTTCACCAGGGCCGCGAGCAGGATCTCCCTGGCTTTGCGGCTGACGGAGCGGTCAAAGCGCTCCTCTTCCGGCATCAGGATGTTCCGCACGATCTGCTGGGTGATGGTGGACGCGCCGGAATAGGTCCGGCGCAGGATCAGGTTCTGGATGACCGCCCGCAGGATCGCGGAGGGAGAAAAGCCGGGATTGGAAAAAAAGGTGCTGTCTTCCGTGGTCAGGGTGAGAGCGATCAGTTCGTCGGAGACTTCGTCCGGGGATATCCGGACCTGTTCCCCGTAGGTCGGCGAGCGGTAGATATGGCTGAGCCCGCCGGAAAGCGTCCGTACCGGGATCTCCCCTCCGCCGGCAGCGACCTGCTCCAGGGCGGAAATATCCGGAAGCATCAGCAGCGGACGGACCAGCACCAGGCCGATCATCCACAGGACCGCGAATGCAGACGCGGCCGCGAGCAGACGGCGGGTTTTCATTTCAGCCCTTCTGCGATGGGCTGTACCGAACAGACCGTGAGGACCCGGTCCCGGACCTGAAAGCGGATATTGAACCCGGAGAAATAAAGCCCGTAGGTCCGGTCACCGTCCGGGCGGTAGGAAGGCCGCGGGTCCTGTGCGAGTACTTCCACGACCGCTTCATGCACGCGGACAGGCAGCCGGCGGAGCAGCTCCGGCGGAAAAACGACGGCCAGTGTCCGGTCAGGGGCCGGGGCAAAACCGCCCGAGGCTTCAGGATGGGCATCGGTATAGGGAATATACGGTTTGATGTCGTAGATCGGTGTCCCGTTCATCAGGTCCGCGCCGGAAATGATCAGGACCGGGCCGTCAGCCGCTGTGTTTTCAATGCGTTCCAGCCGGACGGAGGAAAGGCCGATGGGGTTCGGACGGAACGGGGAGCGGGTCGCGAATACACCGAGCCGGGTGTTTCCGCCGAGACGCGGCGGCCGGACCGTCGGGGACCAGTTTTCCCGGATGTTTTCCGAAAACTCCCAGATGAGCCACAGGTAATCAAAGCCTTCCAGCCCGCGCAGCGCTTCGGCATTGCGGTATTCCTTTTCAAATACGATGCCGGCAAGCAGGTGCGGGGTCAGTCCGCTCTGACGGGGAATGCCGAATTTCTCCGGAAACTCACTTCGGATCCGGGCGATGACTTTCAGCGGGGGACGGGTTTCAGCGGACATTTTCAATATACCCGCCGGTCGCGTCGGAGCGGTCCGGTATGATCTGCATCGGGTTGCCGATCACGATGCTGTTGGCCGGAACGTCCCGGTTGACGAATGCGTTCGGGGCGATCAGCACGTTGTCGCCGACCGTGATCTTTCCCACCACGACCGCGTTCGTACCGACCCATACCCGGTTCCCGAGCGTTGGGGCGCCGGCCCTGGGCCCGCGGTTTTCCGCGCCGATCGTGACGCCTTTGTTCAGGTTGCAGTTTTCACCGATCTCCGCGAACTCACTGACGCTGATGTTGTAGGGATGCCCGAGGTAAAGTCCTTTCCCGATCTTCATGCTGTCCAGTTCAAGCCCGTATTTCTGCCGCAGGACGCGCCGGACGAAACGGTGAAATAATACCGGGACTTTGCGCTGCTGCAGCGCGCGGTAGGCATGCAGGTAGCGCAGGCCGTGGTTGGTCAGCAGGCAGAAGAGCCGTTTCGGCAGCCCTTCGCGGTCCCATTCCCGGCCGAATGAGCGGAAGTAATCATCTGAAAAACGCGGTGTCTGTTTCATATCCATATCCGAATTATAAATTGTATTTGCGCCTTTCGGGAGGAAAAATCACCGATTCAGGGACTGCCCGGCGGACGGCCGGGAGCGGAAGTTTATCATATCTGCACGGAAGGGTTCTTGACGAATGCCCGAATTTCGGTTTTAATTGACCTGTCAGCGGCAGGCTTCCGGAGGACCCCCTCCTCCGTAATGTCCTTGGCCGCTGATGATTTTTAATAATTACAGGATGTCTGCGGGAGGATCGTGCCGTGAATCGGCATATGCGTTCCGGCCGCGGGATTTTGGGGATATAATAAATTCAGAAGCGGAATGCGGCTTCAGATGACTCCGCGTGAAAGGAAAATCAGACATGAAACAGCTTTTTCAAAATATGAAAAACGGAGAGACCCAAATCAAGGATCTGCCGGTCCCCGCGCCGGGGAAGGGCTGTGCGCTGGTGCGGACGGCTTTTTCACTCGTTTCTGCCGGTACGGAACGGACGCTGGTCGAATTTTCCGAAAAGAGCCTCGCGGGTAAGGCTGTCTCCCGGCCGGATCTGGTCCGTCAGGTCCTGGACAAGGCAAAACGGGAGGGGGTGCTGAGCACTGTCCAGGCGGCGTTCAACCGGCTGGATCAGCCGATGTTCCCCGGATATTCCTCCGCCGGTACGATCGTGGCGCTGGGGGACGGGATGCAGGGCTTCAGGATCGGGGACCGGGTGGCCTGCGGCGGCGGCAATCATGCTGTCCATGCCGAATATGAGGTCATTCCGCGCAACCTGCTGGTGAAGCTGCCCGATAATGTCGGGTTTGATGAAGCGGCTTTTGCCACACTGGGGTCCGTCGCAGTCCACGGACTGCATCTGGCCGCCCCGCAGCTGAACG
>CADBKS010000053.1 GCA_902795255.1 uncultured Chloroflexota bacterium | reverse complement strand
ATCCATAAAAGGATTCTCACAATCGAAGGAATAATTATGAGATATATCGATAGGGGTGACCATAGTTTGAAAAATATACATTTATGCAGCTAAAGATAAAGGCGGATTCATAAACACCGTTTCCCCGCCCCAACTCTGAATTAATCCGTCTTCTTCTTTCGTATAATGCTTTTTACATAAAGCATTTTCATGCGTCGAACAAGGATCAAGTGTGAAATGATAAACCGCATCAAGTTCTGCGAACAACTCAGGCGGTGTCCGCCAGTCATCTTTCCCGCTATTAAAATTCATTGCTTCAGATTTATTCATTTCCCACATTCCCCCAATATAGATCGTCGCGAAGCGACACCTATTTAACTTCACTCTTCACTCTTCACTCTTCACTCTAAACGAAGCTCTTCACACTTCACTCTTCACTCTCTCCCCAAAAGGGGAGCGCGCCGCGCCGGGACGCCCGCGGCATGCTTCCATTCGACAATGTCTTCGGTAAAAGAAGATTCATAGCAAAGGGATTTTTCCTTTCTTTCCGCCCCGGTACAGGTTTCCCTGCTGTAAGATTTCCGCGGCACCCGGCCCATATATCCGTTACGCGCGCCCAAAAGTGAGAGAGGGAAAAGACGCTCGCCGGCCGGACCCACGCCCGATAAATGATTCCGGCTCAGAGCCGGTTGAAAAGAAGGGGACGCAGCTGCGCCGTCCCCGAGAGTCTATGGAAAAGTCGATGGTGTGCTGAAAAGTACATGCAGCTGTAAAACGCGGCCCACATGGCCACGACGTTCTAAACTATTCGCCGGCCGGAACGTTCGCCGACGGATTTTCAATCGAAGGAATGAAGGGCAGAACGCCCAGCCGTTCCATACCCGGCAGAGGCTCTTGAATTTCCTTCACGGACCCGTCGCCCGGATCATAAACCAGCTCCGCCGAGCCGTCCGTACCGTTCCCGCCCGTCACCGGATCAAGGACCGGGAGCGCCTCTTCCCCGTAAGCAAGCTGCGCCCGCCCGTCAGAAAGACGCGAAGCGTCACCGTTTGCCAACTGGCTACCGGCTACCGGCAGCTGGCCGCTTTCATCCTCCTCCTCTTCGTTCTCAGCGGCCTCAGGGTCCGCCACGTCTTCGAGGATCTCTTCTTCCGGTGCGATCTCCGCTTCCCCGTCTGCAACGTCTGCGACGACCTCGTCGTCTTCTTCTTCAACAGGCGGTATTTCTGCCTCGACAGCTGCCGGCATATCCAAAGCGTCTTCCGGCGTCTCCTCATGGTGTTCATTATCTGCCATTCGAGAGCGCTGATATTCGTGTTCGGCCTGCTGGTGCATCCCGGCCCGTACAGACCCAACAGCCGGAGCGCCTCCAAGCGCAGACCGCTTTCCCACGGACCGCGCCACATTACGCATCAGCTTTCTGATCATACTCATCGTCATTCTCTTTCTTTTCGGCAAATTTCCGAAAGTCTATGTTGTTCTTTTTGCTCAGCCCGTCCTCAAGCGCTACGCCGAGAATGTAGCTGACCACGGTTCCGACCACCCCGATCACCGATTCCTCGGGGATCGGGAAGTCCGGCCAGATCAGGTAGATCATGGAATAGACCACGCCGACCACAGCCGCCCAGAATTTCCGCGATTTCAACAGACTGTATCCGTAATCCTTCATAATCATTCCTCTTCCGCCGGGGAAGTGCCCGCGGAAGCTCAGGAGCGCGCTCCCACGGGCTTTTTATTCCCTCGGCCTACACTTATTCCCCCTACTGTGAAAGGCCGCATAGAGGGCCGTTTTGAGGGCAAATATGAGGCGTCAGTCCGTCACGTTCGCCTTATACAGCGGCCGATAGTCGGCCACCATGACGTTCAGGAAGTGACGCGCCTTGACGCGGATCTCATCGTTCGTGAACAGCGCGCCCGTCAGCTGATTGTCGGCAATGTAGATCTCCGGCATCAGGCCGAAACGTTCGCCGATATAGATCGCCGGCGCGACCGTCGGATCCGCAACCGCGGCCCAGTCGGTCACATCCGTAAATTCCGGACACACGACCACATCGCCGAACTGACCGCGCTGCAGGTTTTCGGACGTGATATTCGCTTCATACGCAAGGGACGGATACAGGATCTTCTGTGCCTGCAGACGCAGCGCGCGCGGCACGATCAGATAACGGGCATCCACCGCCAGTTTCGGAGCCGTCGCCCCGGTCGCCACCAGCATATCCTGTTCCCAGATCGCCCGGGACGCATCTTCCCAGGCGGCCGGGCTCAGCGCCGCGGTACCGAGATTGTGATGGTTCGTGGCGTCGAACACGTTGTGTGTGTCCGCCATGGCCGGCCCGACACCGCTGTTTGCCGTGAAGACCGAGGCCACCAGCGCGGAGATCCGGCGCAGGCCGGCCGTCGCCAGCTTGAAAGGATACTGGCGCAGCCGCATGGTGTCATCCCGTTCGAACATCTCGATCGTCAGCGGGATGTAAGCCCCGTATTTGTTCCAGCTGGAGACCTCCGGGGAATCCTTGACGGACAGCGCCTGATAAGCCGCGCCTTCATTCACATTCGGGAGCAGATTCAGCTCGCCGACGAGGATCCCGGTAATGTCCTGCAGGTTCTCGAAGTGCTCGACGGTGACGACCTTTTCCCACCAGCGGTAACCGGAAGCGCCCAGTTCATCCCAGCGCTGCGCGATCAGCTTGTTCAGCGCATTTTTCAGGATGCCCGGCAGGTCCGCCGTTGTCGCGAACTGCGCACGTTCGGCATAATATCCGCCATGGAAGTCATAGTCACCGGTCATCATGCAGTACAGTTCCCGGATACCGGAAAGCCGCTGGCACTGAACGCCCGCTACTTCCTTCGGACGCTGCGCGCCCAGCAGATCGTGAACAGCCGCAACGAGCTGGTCCTGACTGGAATACATGCCGGAAAAGCGCCCGGAGACCCCGGCCACACTCTGCCCGGCCGTCAGGTCCGCAAACAGCTGCCGCCCGTCCTTGATCGCTTCATTCAGCTCGTTCGGCTCAAACAGCCGGTTGCTGAAGTCCTTGCGGATCCGTTCCTTGATCGGCGTCGGAAGCCCGCTTCCGGCCAGAGCCGTATCCAGTACATGTTTGCACATTTCCACGCGCAGTGCCCGCGCCCGGTCCGCTTCCTGTTTCAGTGCCGCATTCTGCTGATGCGCCGCGGTAAGATCCATCATCGCCCTCTTTTCATTTGCCAGCTGGCCCCGCACCCGGGCCGCTTCATTCTTCTGCCGGATCGAGTTCAGCGCGCGAAGCACCGCGCCGCCCCGGGCCGGATCCACGACCAGATCAACGGAATAGATCCGTACGATCTCCGTTACCAGATTCCCTTCACAGTTGAATCCCAGGTCGGCACTGAATCCGATCTTCGTATCCGTACCTTCCATATTCAGCACTTCATTGCAGGTTTCCCGCAGCAGGTCCGCCGACGGCCCGAAAGGCGTCAGCCGCGCCTTGATCCCCTGCGCCGCTTCATCGAACACCGGTTCGCTGATCATCCCGGCCACATCCCGAACGGAATGCCCGTCCGTAGAATCCAGCGGCAGATGATCGATAAAGCACTGTACACCGTCGAACAGCGGGACCGCCGCGCGCAGCACATCCGCGCTGAACTCCCATCCGTTCCCGGTTCCTGCCGTGATGCAGAGGATCTCAAATCCACTGCTTCCGGCATCCGGCGTCCCTTCCATCGGGAAAGGCTGCCTCTGTTCTTCTAAATTTGTCCTTGGCATTTATTTCCTCCAATCTGACGAAAATCTCATTTCTTCTTAGAAATGATTTTCTAAGAGTATAAAAATACGGGAACAAAAAATAAACGGGCAACATTGCCCGTTGACAAACGTGTAATTCCGTGGTACCGGGGAAAAGAACATCCCGGCCGGCCCGTTTTTCGGAAATATTTCAGTCCGGCAGGTATAATAGAGCCATGAATATTTTTTTCGGACATCTGAAAACAGTGATCATGCACAAGCACCTGGTATTTAAATACTGCTGCAGGGTAGGGATCCCCCTGCAGGGGCTGGTCCATGATCTCAGCAAGTTTTCGCCTGCCGAATTCAGGCCTTCCGTGCATTACTTCAAAGGAACTTCCTCTCCGATCGGGGCCGAACGCCGGGAAAAGGGGTACTCCTCCGCCTGGCTGCACCACAAGGCGATCAATAAGCACCACTGGGAATACTGGGTCGAATTCCGGGATGACGGCACGGAATATTATGTAAAAATGCCGATGCGGTTTGTAAAAGAAATGCTCTGCGACTGGCTGAGCGCGGGGAAGACGTATAACCGGAAAACATGGCAGCAGCATTTCCCGCTGGATTATTTTCATGCGCACGAGAGCTATTACAAGCTCAACCCGGAAACCAAGGCTTTTGCGCTGAAGGTTCTGGAAATGATCAAATCAGAAGGGGAAGATGCTGCGCTGGACTGGCTGCGGAAGCAAAAGGATTACTGAGCTTCCTGACGCAAGACTGCCAGACAAACACAAAAACCGCCGGAATGGCGGTTTTTGTGTTTGAAAGTGCGGTATTATTCCTGAGCGGAAGTGTTTTCCTTTTCGGCCTTATAATCGTCGATAGCCTTGACGGCTGCCTGCCAGTAGTTTTCCTTCTCTCCGTTCAGACGGACCCGCAGGTTGGAGCGTTTTTCAACGTCCCCGATCACCTGCATCAGCGAAAGCGCCAGTTCTTTGGCGACGCCGAGCGGCATGAAAAGATAGTTTTCGTCGACGATTTTATGCGCGTCAAATACAGGGGGCGTGCCGTATTCGGTTTTCTCGATATTCGGGGCGGTGCATTTTGCGTCCAGAATACAGTTGAAATTCTGAATACTGACGGTAAAACTGTTTACATAAGATGATTTTGCGGACACGGACTCGCTCCTTTATTCTTCATCCTCATGATGGCAGGGACCCAGGTTCAGGTTCTTTCCGCAGACCGGGCATAAGCCTTTGCAGCCGGGTTGGCAGACAGGGGCGTAAGGGATCTCCATCACCAGATATTCGCGGACCAGATCCTGCAGGTCCATATATCCGCTTTCCGGCAGGAACAGTTCTGCTTCTTCGTTTTCCCGCAGATAGTGAAAATAAAACAACTCCTCAAAATGAGCATTCAGCACTGTATGGAAAGGTTCCAGGCAGCGCGTGCATTCCAGATCAGTCTCTCCGCTGCAGTCGACCTCACTGAGGATCCCCTGCTGGACTTTGCTGACCCGAACGGAACAGTGTATTTTCTCGGCTGTAAGATCGTCATCCAGTTCCATGGAAGGTTCATCGATCGTGAACTCACGGTATGTGCCCACAGGGGCATTGATCAGGAAGCCGACATTGATGCGGTAAGGATGATTGCTCATAATTTCCCTCCTTCATTTTTCATTATAACTTGTAAACAGGTGCATTTATAAATCTCATATACTTGTTTCGGGCACACTCTGTGAACGGCAGGTTTATAATAACCGTATGACCGAAACAAAAGCAGAAGTGATCCGCGTTGTCATAAATACCCCGGCGAAATCGGGGCTTTTTGATTATACCGTTCCCGAAACGCTTAAAGGGAATATCATTCCGGGGCAAATGGCGGTCGTCCCGTTCAATCACGGCATCCATCAGGCGGTGGTCTGGAAAACCGGTGTGACCCCGGAAGTAAGGAAACTGCTTCCCGTGCAGGAGCTTGCCGACCCGGTCCCCGTGCTGACGCCCGCCCAGCTGAGGCTGGCATCCGCGATCGCGGAACGGTCTCTCGCGCCGATCCATGAATGCGTAAAACTGCTGCTGACAGACAAGATCCGCCGTATTTCGGATCCGGTCTACCGGCTGGAAGAGAACGATATCCCGTTTCAGGCAGGGTTTTCCCATCCGGGAAACGATCCGGTCTCGTATGACATGATCCTGGCGCTTTTTGCCGAACATGACGGGATCCTTCAGGAAAAAGAACTGGATGCGGCATTCGGAAAGAATATCTGGCGGTCCAAAATACGGTCGATGACCGCGTCCGGCACGGTTCGGAAAAGTTTCCGCATCGGGAACCCCGGACCTGCACCCAAGAAAAGGCTCACCGCGGTCCTGACGCCGGACATGCCGCCCGCGGAAGCGGGCACATTCAGCAGAAGCCCCGCGGCGGACGCGAGACGAAGGGCCGCGCTGCAGTATCTGGAGCAGCATGGCGGAGAGGTATTCCGGACGGAACTGATCCATGAAAACCGGCTGACTCAGGATGATCTGGACTGGCTGATCAAACACGGCCGGATCAGCCTGCAGAGCCGCGAGATCTGGCGGGACCACCAGCACTATATGCAGGAAACACCGGAACAGATGATCCGGCTGACGGCCGAACAGGAAGAAGCCTGCCGGCAGATCATATCCGGACTGAATTCACGGGGAACACCTGTTCCGGTGCTGCTGCACGGAGTGACCGGATCCGGAAAAACCGAAGTCTATCTCAGGGCTGCCGCGGAGGCGATCCGAATGGGGAAGCAGGTCCTGATGCTCGTCCCGGAGATCGCGCTTACCCCGCAGATCCTTGCCAGGTTCGAACGCCGGTTTCCCGGGCAGACCGGTGTCTATCATTCCGCGCTCAGCGAAGGCGAACGGTACGACACATGGCGGCGGGGCCGCAGCGGTGAATTCAGGGTGATCGTCGGTCCGCGTTCCGCGCTGGCGGTGCCGCTGCCGGATCTCGGACTGATCATCGTTGATGAATGCCATGAAGACGCGTACTACCAGACCAATGAGCGGCCGTTTTTTTCGGCGATCCGGGCGGCAGCCGATTACGCGGAGATCACGCATTCCCAGCTGGTCTTCGGTTCAGCCACACCGACGACAGCCCAAATGTTCAAGGCCCAGCGCAGCGGATGGAAGATCGCGGTCCTGAAAAACCGCGCGACCGGCGTACAGCCTCCCCGGGTGATGCTCGCGGATATGCGGGCCGAGCTCAGAAACGGCAACAGCGAGATCTTCAGCCGCGCACTGATCCGGGAGATCGGGAAAACACTGGAGATGGGAAAACAGACGATCCTTTTCCTCAACCGGAGGGGAACTGCTGCTTATACTTTCTGCCACAGCTGCGGGGAAGCGGTCAAGTGTCCCAACTGCGATATTCCCTATACCTGGCACGCTGCCCGCGGACGGCTAGAATGTCACTACTGCGGGTCGGTCCGGGAACTGCCGGAAACCTGTCCGGTATGCGGGAGCACGGAGATCCATCAATTCGGAGCCGGCGTGGAGCTGGTGGAAGATATGATCAGCAGACAGTTCCCCGCTGCGCAAGTCATCCGGTTGGACGCGGATACCGCCGAAGGCATCGGCAGTCACGAGAAACTCCTTTCCCGTTTTGCCCGGCACGAAGCAGACATCCTGGTAGGAACGCAGATGGTCGCCAGGGGGCTTGACTTTCCGGAAGTCCGTCTGGTCGGGATCCTGCTGGCAGACGTGGGCGTAAACTTTCATGATTACCGGGTCGATGAGCATACCTTTCAAATGCTGACCCAGGTGGCCGGAAGGGCGGGGCGCGCATCCGAACAGGGGCTGGCGATCCTGCAGACCTTCCAGCCGGACCGCTACTCGATCCGCGCGGCTGTCACGGGAGATTATGAACGTTTTTACGAAAACGACCTGAAATACCGCCGTCTGCTCGGTTATCCGCCATTCAGCAGAATGGTCCGTCTTGAGATCCGCGAAGAAGACCCGGACCGGGCGGAACGCCGGGCAGCCGAACTGGCTGCTTTACTGCGGAAACGGATCCGTGAACTGCAGCTGAAGATCCGGCTGATCGGCCCCGCGCCCTGCTTTTTCCCGAAGCTCAGCGGAAAATACCGCTGGCATCTGATCCTCCGCGGCCCGGATCCCGCAGCGCTTATCCGCCCCATGGACCTGACGGACATCCGGATCGAAGTGGACCCGCCGTCCCTGCTGTAACTTTTATAATAAATACGGGGATTCAAGGGATGAATGCTTTATAATTCCGGTGCGGGTCCGTGACAGACTTCTGGCCTGCAAAGACCCAAAAGACCCTTTTTGAAAACAGACCGAATGAATTATCAGAGGCATGATCATGGGAAGTAAGAAACTTGTTTACTGCTGCATATTGGGAATCGTACTGGGGTTTCTTGCCCCGTTCGTACTGAAGACCGATTCGCATGTTTCGCTGATGGTCGGCATGGTCGCCGGCCTGGGGATCGGATATCTGCTGGATGTCCGGGACAGCAAAGAAGCCGGTGAAGCCGGACAGGCTGTTCTGAATAAAAAAGCGGACCGGGCCAACAAACTGCTGGAACGGGCCAAACGCGGACTTGAAGACGAAACGCTGCGGATGCATGATGAGAACACGGATGATCTTACCGAAGCTGAAGAGCCGGAAGAACCGGAGACCGGCGGATCCGAAGATGAACTGACACCCGTGAGCGATCCGGAAGAGGAAGCCGCAGAACAGGCCGAAAAGCTGAGAAAAGCAGAAGAACTGCTCCGCGAAGCACGGGACAGAATGAACGAACAGTGAACGAAAAAGCTGACGCCGGGCGTCAGCTTTTTCGTATAAAGAGAACTCCGAGTGTACCCGGGCCGCAGTGGGTGGTGATCGTAGCCCCCGCTGTCGTCTCCAGAATCTCCGTCACGTCGGGACAGTATTCACGGATCAGACCGCGGACCTGTTCCACGGTCTCTTCGTCACACCGGGTATGCGTAATAAAGATCCGGCGCGTATCGATATCCTGCCGGTTTTTCAGCCGGTCTTCCGCATAAGCACGGATCACATGGCTGAGCTTCCCGTGATATTTTTTCCCGGGATGCATTCCTCCGTCAGCAACTTCAATGCAGGGTTTGATATGGAACAGGTTGGCACCCCAGGCGGAAAGTGCAGAACAGCGCCCGCCCTTGCGGAGATATTCGATGCTGTCCGCGACAAAACTTGCCTCAACACGCGGGATCAGGTCTTCAGACGCCCGCACGATCTGCTCAGCGGAAGCACCGGCCATTGCCATTTCCGCCGCGTTCAGCACAACAAGCCCCTGCCCGGTCGAAAGGTTCGCGGAATCGATAACCGTCACACCGCCGACTTCTTCCGCAGCAAGGCAGGCATTCTGATAAGAGACGGACAGCTTCGCACTGATGCAGAAGTGGACGATTTCAAAGCCCAGACCCCGCCAGTGCCCGAATATTTCCTCATATTCCCCGACGCTGACCGCGCTCGTCTGAGAAAGTTCTCCGGTCCGTTCGACATACACATATATATCATCCGGTGTGATATCGACACCGTCATGTCCGCTGCGGCCGCCGAGTGTGACGGTCAGCGGAGACAGGGCGATCTCATATTTTTGCAGAAGATCCTCTGACAGATCACATGTACTGTCTGAAATGATTTTTACCGGCAAAGCTGCACCTCTTCCAATTCGTCCGTTTTTTCACTATATATCATACGGATTTCAGAAAATTTGTCATCTGGTAAAAATCAAAAACTATCCTAATTCGGAGAATTTTCGGATTTTGCGCAATTTTCCGCAGACTGCATTCCGCCATTCCTGACGATCGATCCATCATTCAGCGCGGCATGGACAAAGCAGCGGATGTAACGGTCCAGATCATCCACGACCTGATCGACATCATAGCGAAGGTGATTCCATACCGTACGGAGGAAAAAACCGATGGAGGCGTAACGGCAGAAATCAGCAATACTCCGCAGCTTTTCCTCCGGGATATCCCGGCCCCCGGCCGCACTTTTCGCGAAGGAATAAAACAGGTCAAGGTCATCCTCTTCCGCGGGGAAAAGCGCCTGTTCGATCTGTTCGCGGGAAAGATAGTTCAGCAGATGGTCCACCAGTTTATCATGGGCCTGGCATTCTCTCAGAAAAGCCTTGGCGCTGTCCCGCCAGTCATCTTTCGGTGTGAACTGGCTCAGCCATTTCCCGACCCAGGTTTCGAGCAGATCATATATATCCTCATAATGGTAATAAAAGGTATTGGGACTGATCCCGCAGCGTTTTACAAGCGCCGAAACCGAGATTTTGTAAAACGGCATTTCTTCCAGCATCTGCTGAAAGGTTTCCATAATGATCCGTTCCGTATAGGCTGCCATCGTTTCATTAACTCCTGATTAGGAGAATTATACCAAATTCGGATACACTGCGCAAAAATGATGAGCTGCGGCAAAATATCCCGGCAATGGGGAATTAAAACAAAAACTGCGGGGAATCCCGCAGTCCTGTCCTTCTGATCCGGCATATACGCTCAGAAGTTGCCGATCCGAAACCAGCATGCTTCCAGATGGGCGGTCAGATCTTTACCGATCTTTTTGCTGATCTTTTTGATCATCCATTCCATCGATTCCGCCCCGCCGATCTCATAGATGCGCGTACCGATCTCCCTGGTGCGGATATGACGGCAATCCCTGTCGAATTGTCCGCCGGGACGTTCGGAAAGATAATCTTCCTTCTGTCCGATCGAGATCAGCTCATCGATATAACGGTTCATTTCATCGTTGTACTGTCTGGGAAAAGGCTTACTGAAAAACCACATGCGTACCTCTTTTCTCTGCTGTATGTTCCACTTCTATTGTAACATCAATCAGCTTTTTTTCATTCCCAAACCGCGCTGAAATAGCCGCTGACGGCTTCGGAGCCTTTCACCGTAATGGTAAAGGACTCCGCCTCTTCCGGCAGCGTCAGATCCAGCATCCGGCCGTCCAGTTCATAGCTGTCTTTTTCATCCCCGTAACGCAGTTCCATCGTCAGTTTGGAATTTCCTGTCCCGGAATGGATCAGCAGCCGGTGAAGCGAGTCTTCCGGAAACTCACAGACGGAAGATATCTCTCCCGAGAAGGAGTCGAAAGACATTGCCCAGATCTCGCCGCCGCGGATCTCATGATAACCGAACGCGACATAGCTTCCGTGTTCCATCAGGCTGAAATTGATCCCGAGAACAAATTTGGATACGAGCAGGACAACTGCAAGAAGCAGCACCATAATGACCAGTGTAAGGCTCTCCTGCTTTTTATTTTGCTGCGGAAGGTTCAAACTTTTTGCTCCTGCGGCTTCTGCGCTCTGGGCGCATGCCGTCTTCTTGTATCATAGTCCGCGAGGAAACGGTCCAGTGTTTTCACAAGTGCGGCCGCATCCTCGGGACGTGCATCATTCCCGTGATAAAGGATCAGGGAATTTTTCGGCATCAGTCCGACACCCGTCATCACAAACACACCGTAACGTGCCGCGAAGTCACTCATTTCCTGCGCACTGATATCCGCGGGAAGCTCTATGGCGGTACAGTTCATGGCCGCTGTTTCCGCGGATGAAAGGACCGTAAAACCGCGCGCAGCGATCCACTGCCAGACGAGGCCGCGGACTTCAAACATCCGCTTTGTCCGTTCATCCATTCCTTCTGTCAGGATCTCATCGATCTGTTCATTCAGGGCATTCAGCAGTGTATAAACCGGGGCGTCCGCCGCAGAAGGACTTCGGCTCACGGTCTGACGGGAATAGTTAAAATAACGGCCGTTCATCAGATTATGCGCCAGCAAACGGGTATGCGCGCGCTCATTGAGAACAGCGATCCCGAGTCCGGGTGGCAGCCCCAGCGCAATTTCGGAGGCGCAGAAGCAGATATCGGCGCAGCGCGAAGTGCCGGCGTCCATTCCGGTGAATACAGATCCGCTGATATCGGCTGCAATCAGTCCGTCCGGACACTGTTCACGGAATACCGCACAGAAAGGTTCCGGATCGGAACGGGAAGCCGTATAGACGTCCGTTTCCACAAACATCAGCAGGTCGAACTTTTCCTTCTGAAGTGCCAGACGAAACGCATCCGCATCGACTTCCGTGCCGTAACCGGCATCAAAAATCTCGGTGTCCCCGCGGCAGTCGTCCGAAATATCATACCATTCCTGCGACATCGGTCCGTTGACGATCATGATGATCTTCCGGTCCGAAAACCATTCGACCGCCATCTGCAGCAGGCCTTCCCGCGTGCAGCTGAAAAAGACCGGCGGCTGAAATGACGGGAAAAAATATTCCCTGAGCCGCTCCGACACCACAGAAGGCTGCAGCAGCGTCCCCACACCGGGCGGCGTGACCTGAGCAGCCAGCACCCCGGGTGAAACAGATGCGGGATTCGGAATAAACCAGCGTGTCATGAGAAAAACCGAGATTCTGCCCGACCGGGCGGAGTTTTATCAGAGAACAAAGGAAAGAACGACCAGGACCGCGATAAAACAGACTGCCAGAATGCCGATCTTTTTCAGATTTTCAGCCACATACGTGTAATCCGGGTCGAAAGCGGCCGAACCGCTCTGCCGTTTTACTACAGGGAGATCATCGGATTGTGCAGCCGTATTTACGGCCCGTTTTTGCTGTTTTGCCATTAAAATATTCCTCCGGACAGCAGATCATTGCCGGAGACTTGCGCTCACAACGATCCGCTGTGTATCTACAAGATAAGGGTAACAGGAGATCAGTGTCAGCGTACTTTCGGCAGTCTGCCGCATCACTTCCACCTGGGAAGGCTGAACGATCTGTGTTCCCGTAACGATATAAGTATACGCGTTTTTTTCAGTCAGGAGCATGATTTCATCCCCCGGAGCCAGACGGTCCAGCTCACGAAATACCTGGCCGAAAATATCATTATGCCCGGAAAGGATCACATTTCCGGCCTTTCCCGGCGCGGCGGATGAAGCATTCAGCCCGACACCGGTCTTCAGTGCTTCCCAGTCATCCCCCTGAACGACCGGCGCGTCCACATTGATCGCGGGGATCCCGATACGAATGATCCTTCCGGCATCGCTGTCCACCGGAATCACTGCCGTCGCCTGGACACTGACCAGCCCGCGGAGATGTTCCGGGATCTCATTTTCATTAAATGACGCGTTCCCCACCGCATCCGGCGCGGTATGGCCGCCAGGGAGCACGACCGCCTGAATCAGCGGAGTCGGCGTCACGGTCGGCATGGCAAAAGCACGGGAGGCCTCATCATTCAGACTGCGGATGATCGAAGATCCTCTGCCGATCAGGATGACCACCCCGATCACCGCGGCGATCTCGATCACCAGCAGGATGATATCGATCTTCCGGATCGTCCGTCCGCCGCCCGCACGTTCGACCCGTCTGGTTTCCGGATCATAAACGAGATCCTCATGGATCGGCGCGTTATCCGGATCCACGATTCTGCCGGCAGCACGGTACGCGGCCACCCGGGCCTCCCGGCTGCGGATCTTCCGGGCCATCAGCAGTTCACGCAGTTCATCATCGGACAGCTGTTCACGCTTCATTGGAGACATTCCCGGACTTTTTCTTATCATCAAACACAAAAAACCGTGCGGCGGCATAATTGAAGAAATTCATCGCGAACTCCACGCCCATTTTGATAAAGGTCGGATTGACCGGGATCAGCGGTTTCAGGAGTTTCATGAGAAAATAGACGATCACGGTTGAGAAAATTACGAGAAGAATATAACGCGGGAACGAATCCCTGCGCTTTCCCTGCTGAAATACGGCAAACCGCAGCAGAATAAAGTTCACGATCAGAGAAACGATTCGAGCTGCGATCAGGGCGTAAACATCGGAAACGCCGGCGCGGTTCACAAGAAAATAGGTAAGGTTATCCGCACCGGACGCGATCAGTCCGGCCGCAGAATATTTCAGATAGGAAATGATCGTATTTTTCATCCGTCAAATCACGGGACCGGCCGGGTGATGCTTGTCAGGAAAAGCGCCGTCATCGCTCCCTGTGTGACCGCACTGAGGGTCAGCGGAAGGAAACGCCGCATCTTTGAGCTCTCCCTGATCACGTTAAACACCGAAAGCAGTACCATGACGATCAGTGTCAGCGGGCTGATGATCAGCAGAAAATCAAAAAGCGTGAAGCAGGAGAGAAGAATATCCGGCAGCGCCACCTGTGCGTCCGCCGGCTGAAAACTGCCCCACAGAAAGGTCAGTCCGACGATCAGCCCCACCAGCAGGGTAAAGCCGTTCCAGATGACCGGGATCCAGAAAAGCGGTCTGAATTTTCGATCGCTGCTGCTGTTCTGATTCATAGATCCTTCTTTCGGATCTGTGCCAGCTGCTCCGCAAGCAGGCCCATCATGATCAGCAGCAGACCGGCAGTCATCGCCATCATGGAAACCGAACTCAGCCCGGACCCGCGGATCAGGAACGGGATCGCCCAGAGGACCCCGAATGCGATCATGACTCCGCCCACCGGCAGAAAGATCCGCATCGGATTGAAAACCATCACAATATTGATGATCTGCAGCATCGTATCCAGGGCCGTTATGGTGCTGATCGTGCTTTTCCCGCTCAGACGCGGGACCACCGTGATGGGGGCTTCGGCGACAAAATGCTTCTGCTGCACAAAGATCAGCGTCAGAACTTCCGAAAAAGCCATCCCGTCCGGGCACAGCTTCAGATACCGTTTCGCCAGATCCGCGTCATACAGTTTCATCCCGCTGTTCAGATCACTGACCGGCAGCTTATCCACCAGGCGCCCGGCAATAAAACGGATCAGTTTTTTCCCCGCAGCGCGGTACAGGCCGCTGCCGCCGCCGGAGTCACCGGCGCGGGTACCGACCACCAGGTCGGCGTTTGTCCGGCGCTGTTCTTCCGCAAGCTTCAGAACATCGGAAAGCTGATGCTGCCCGTCGGCATCAAGCGTCACGGCAAACCGTGTTTCCACCATCTGCATTCCGCTGATGAGCGCACCGCCGTAACCGCGGTTGACCTTATGGTGGCACTCCCGCATGAAATCATGAGACGCCGCTGCTTCATCCAGCATGGCGCCGGTACGGTCCTTCGAGCAGTCATTAACGACGACCAGCTGTGCCTGCTGCTCTTCACAGAAAGCCAGCAGCTCCGGCAAAAACTGCCGGAGCGATTCTTCTTCATTATAGGCGGGGACCACAAGGGTCAGTTCCGGTATCGCCATATACTCGGTCCTGTTTCAATAAAATCTGCGCTAATTATAAACGAATCTTCCGCTCCGTTCATCAGCTGCTGAAATTCAGCTCTTTTCCGTTCAGATAACGGTGGGTGATATTGCGGTCATCCCCCGCATAACAGAAGCGTT
>CADBKS010000052.1:3132-18271 GCA_902795255.1 uncultured Chloroflexota bacterium | reverse complement strand
TGGTTTCGCTGAACCCGATCAGCGCCCGCCCGAGCCCGCCGGCGAACCAGGAGCCGCGGATATAACTGTCCTGCGGGCTGTAAGTCATCTGATCAACCCCCGCCATATTCCGGACCGCCGTAAGGACCGCAACGATATCCGGATCCAGCATCCCGGCATCCGGTACGGAGACCCATTCGCTAAACCTTTGTTCCAGGTCGATCTCCGTCTCCAGGTACCAGAACACAAGATCAGCCACGGACGGTATTCCCACAAGCAGGTCATCCGCTTCCGGCGGCGGGAGCTCCGTATCCGCGCTGTCTCCGATCACATCATAGAGTTCACGGATGTTTCGGATATTGCGGATCTCATCGTCGCCCTCCCGGCTGAAAAGCAGATTGGTACAGAGCAGCTGGGGAATGGCGTATATCCCCCCGTCCGCTTTGCACGCGGACAATGCCGCCGGGACCAGATCACCCGGATCGCGGATATCTTCTTCAGCCAGCGGCAGCAGCAGTCCCTTTTCCAGAAAGTCATACAGGAAGACCGAATCGTAAACAAAAACATCCGGGTCCTCCCCCGGATTCCCGGAATAGCTGTCCCAGGAAACAAAATTCAGTTTCACCTCCGGATACTGCCGGTCCTACTGCGATCCGATCGCCTGCACAAAGCGGTCCTGATCCGGGACATAGGGATAAAGCGCGATATTGAGCGTCAGCGGATCGTTTTCCGCAGCCGCACTCAGGGCGGACAGCAAAAAAACCACCAGCGGCAAAAGCAGCGCCCGGAGCATCTTCTCGAAATCAGTGTTTCTGCCGGAAGAATATGGGGGTTTTCTTGCAGCGGAATTCATCTGTTGATCTTGTCCTTCTGTAAAAAAGTTTTATATGGATCAGCAAACCGCAAGCCGTACTTTTTCAGCAACAGCTCTCAGACATAGCGAAGCGCAGTCTCCGGACTGCGGCAAATGGCTTCCGGGCCTTCTAATCCAGGAATTGTTTGATCGAGACGTATCGTCCGCTCCCGATGACCACATGGTCCAGCAGCGGCAGGTCCATGGTCTTGCCGGCTGCCATAATGTTGCGTGTCGTTACGATATCTGCCGCGGAAGGCGTCGGGTCCCCGCTCGGATGGTTGTGGACCAGCACAAAACAGGCGGCATTCAGCAGGAGCGGCCTGCGGAACACTTCCGCGATGCGGATGTTGGAGGAGTTGATCGTTCCGCGGTACAGAACGTCCTCACCCAGGAGAAAATGTTTGGTATCAAGGCTCAGGATCCGCAGTTCCTCATGGTCCAGATTCTCCATATCGTACCGCAGGAATCCATAAATGTCATCCGCGGTGTTGATATGCAGGCGGTCCTCATTTTTGCGGATCGCTTTGGAAAAACGCCGTCCCAGTTCGACCGCAGCCAGGATGCCGGCCGTTTTCGCCGGTCCCACACCGGGGATATCCTGCAGTTCTTCGGCGGTGACACGCCGCAGGCCGTTCAGCCCGCCGCAGCGCTTGAGGATCAGATGGGAGAGGTCGATCACGTTCATATCCTTCGTCCCGCTGCCCAGCAGGATCGCCAGCAGTTCGTGGTCGGAAAGCGCGGCAGCCCCGACAGCGTTCAGCCGCTCGCGCGGCTTGTTTTCATCCGTAAAATCCGAGATCCGAAAATGTTCCATAAACCTATTTTACTATAGACCGTCCGTCCCTGACGAAACATTTTTCATCAAAAAACCGGCAGGATCACTCCTGCCGGTCTGAATGTTATTTCGAAACAGATGGCTCTTTCGCTTATTTGACGGTGATGCGGCCCTGCGGTTCAGCGTAGGCGCTGAGGTCGCCGTTCAGGGAGACGATGTAGTTCACAAGGACCTGATAATCCGGCAGACCGGAATCCAGGACGACTTCATCTTCCTGGAACATGTTGGTGCCGTCGCCGCCGTCCAGCAGCATGTAGTTGTGGGAGGCCACAACGTATTCAGCTTCCGGATCCAGAGCGACCCATTCGCCGTCCTTTTCGACTTCGGCGGTCACACGGTACGGAGCATCTTCCTTCATCCCGAAGAACATACCGTTCGCGTCAGCGATCGCCGGGGATTCGACGGAAGTATCAATGGTGTAGCGCAGGCCGGCAACCTGGAGGAAGCCGCCGAGTTCGCCTTCGGCATTGCCTTCAGCGTTCTTGTATTCAGACTTGGTATTGCGGGAAGTCCATTCAAGAGCGTCGATAATCTGCTGGCCCGTGGCCTTTACGGAAACAAGCGTGTTGCCGAAAGGATGGCAGGCTTTGATATCAGCGAAGGTCAGATCGCCGGCAGCCATATTGGCACGGATACCGCCGCCATTGACCAGGGCGATATCGGCATTCGCGGCAGCGCGGTAAGCGTCCGCGCAGAGGTCGCCGAGGTTGGTTTCGCGGGAGCGGACCATGCGGATACCGTTTTCATCGGTGATCCAGAGGTCAACATTGGAAGTGGCCATAACTTCGGCGATCACCTTTTCGTAGTCGGCAGTGACTTCAGCCTTCGCGGCATCAAACGCAGCGCTGTCCGGCAGGTCGCCGTTAACGATCGTCGTCGTCAGAATACCGTCGTCCGTGATCGTCAGGACACCGATGTAGAGCAGTTTCGTTCCGGTGGAGGAAAGCGGGATCAGTTCGCCGCGGTCATTGGCGACATAGGAAGACGGGATCACGCTGTGGGAATGGCCGTCCAGGCAGGCGTCGATATCATGCGTGTTGTTGATCACGTCGATGGAGCGGTACGGAACAGCGTCATCTTCGATACCCAGGTGGGAGAGGAGGATCACATAATCAGCGCCTTCGGCCTTACAGGCATCGACCGCGTCCTGAACGAGACCGTAAAGGATCGCGCCGTCTTCACCGGCACCGAAGCCATAAACGAACTCTCCGTCTTCCTGGAAGAAAGTCGGGGTGGAGGTCGCAATGCTCAGCGGGGTGGCAACGCCGACGAAACCGACTTTGACATCGTCGAATTCATGGACAACGTACGGTTTCACGAATTCAAGTTTGTTACCCTGGGTCCCGGTATAGACGATATTGCAGTCAACATAGGGGAATTCGGCTTTTTCAGCCAGTTTCGCGATCTGGTCCATACCGTAATCGAATTCATGATTGCCGAGAATGGCATAGTCATAGCCGGCAGCGTTCATGAAGTCAATGACGTATTCACCCTGGGAAACAGCACCGATCACATCACCCTGGATCGCGTCGCCGTTATCAACAAGCAGCACGTCCGGAGTGACGGTCTTGTAGAATTCCTTCAGCGCGGCAACAGAGCTGAAACCGAGATTATCTTCATAACCGCAGTGGGTATCGTTCGTGTAAAGGATCACGATATCTTCAGCGTACGCGCCGCAGAAGGAGGCAAGCAGAAGCATTGCCAGGACAACACAAAGCAAACTTTTCTTCATAAAAACTCCTTTCAGATTTTTAATCATTATACTCAAAACAAAAAATCCGGAAAAGATGATTTCTTTCCGGATTTTATATATAAAAATGACTGCTGAAGCGGTTTAACCGGTCACTTCAGCATGCCGAGAAGTTCGTAAATTTCTTTCCAGTCGTCTTCGAAGAAGTAAAGTGTCGCCCCGGGCATTTCGATCGAGTAAACAGGGTCCCCGTCCACTTCGTCACAGGACGCGAGATAGTTTTCAGTCTCGGCGATCACACCGGTCGTACCGAGCGGGATCTTCACGACTTCATTCCTGAACTCCAGGAACTCTTCCCATTCTTCAATGAAGAAATGGGCCGTCAGCCTGCCGAACTCGATATGGTATGTGACTTCCTCATCCGGTTCGAAGGCCTTCCAGGCGGAAAAGTTCTCCGTCCGGGCGATCTCTTCAGTTCTGATATCCATTTGAGCCATGTCCTTTTCCTCCTATGATCCGGGTCCTCAAATTTTTTATACGATAATTAATTTTATCGTATTTTTCCGCCAGTTTGTTTTTATAGGACAAAATACTGTCCCTGATCGGCAGCGGTTCGTCGACCGTCCGGATCCCTTCCCAGGGATCCTCATCCCGCAGTTTCCGGAACACATAGCGGCCGGCCAGCTGCAGCGTCGCCACGAGCGGGGCCGCCAGAAAAACGCCCAGAAAGCCCATGAATCGCGCACAGATCAGCGCTGCGGCAAGGACCGCGGCGGGATGGACCTTGAGCGTTTCGGCCATAAATTTCGGCTGAATGAAGCCATCCTTGAACTTATCGATCAGGAACGCCAGCGCCACCACCAGGATGGCATACGGCACCGGCTGCATGCCGAATATCGTCGTTCCCTGAAACAGCGTGACCAGCGCCACCGCCGCCCAGGCAAAAAACGACCCGATATAGGGGATCAGCTGTGTCAATGCGGCACCGCAGGCAAGGATGAACGCGTAGCGGACGCCCAGGATCCAGAACAGGACCGAATAAATAACAAGCGTCAGCAGCATCAGCATTGCCTGCCCCCACAGGAAGCGTTTCCAGATCTGCGACAGGTGATATCCGGCCATTTCGATATCATATTCATAGCCCGGGAAGGTGATCTTCCCAAACTTCGCCTCATTCTTGCCGGATTCCCACACGATAAAGAAGGAAAAGCCGTAAACGAAGAAGAACCAGCCGATCTTTGAAGACAGGCTCTGCACAAAGGAAAGCACATACCCGCCGATCCCCTGGATGACCGTCTGCAGCTGCTGATTGAGCTCGGAGTTCGCGGAGGTCCCGATAAAGCGGCTGAAATACTGCCCGAGCGCGCTGTTTTCCCCGCCGAGGAAGTTCAGGATCACATTCGGCAGGTTGTCCATTGAGCTGTTGAGCAGGTCAAAGAAATTGAGGACCTGTCCGTAAACGGAAAAACCGCCCGCGGCAAGAATGCCGAGCACAAGGATCAGAAAGCTGCCGAAGATGATCACCACCGCCCATTTATGGGAAACGTGCAGCTTCTTCCGCACCGAAATGACCAGCGGCTTCAGGTAAAAAACCATCAGCCAGGAAAGAAGCAGGGGCGTGATCATATTCCGCAGGAAGAACAGAGCGATCAGGGAAAGGATCACCAGTCCGATGATCACCGTCCGTTTCGTGGAGCGCTGCCAGCGCGGCGAACGGTTCGGGACCACCTTCTGCTCATTTTCGTCCGGCGATACGAAAACGACCGGCTCGGGTTCGGCCGGTCTGTTTTTATTGATCGTTTCAGTCAATCGGCTGAAAAAAGATTCAAGATCCATATTATGGCGTGACGTCACTGTCCTTTATAAAACGCGCAGGTTTCCGCATCCCACAGGAATTTGAAGATCGAATCGCACCACAGCTTGTTGCTGTCAACATAAAAGATATACGCACCAAGAAGGAGCAGGAGAATGAGAACGACACCCAGGACAATAAAGAGCGTTTTATTGGCCTTCTTCCGTGCCGGCTTTTCCTCCTGCTGCTGCGGCTGCTGGGCATACGGATTATTGGCGTACGGATTCTGCGGCTGCTGACCATAGGGATTGAAACCGCCCTGCTGGCCCATCTGCTGCTGGCCATAAGGATCATTGCCGTACGGATTCTGCGGCTGCTGACCGTAGGGATTGAAACCACCCTGCGGGTTCATCTGCTGCTGGGCATAAGGATCGTTCCCGTAGGGATTCTGCGGCTGCTGGCCGTACATCTGCTGCTGGGCATACGGATCGTTCCCGTAGGGGGTCTGTGCCTGCTGGCCCGGCATCTGCTGCTGGGAGACAGGATCGGAGCTGAAAGAAGCCTGCGGCTGTTGGCCCTGGATCTGCTGCTGGGAGACAGGATCGGAGCCGAAAGGAGCCTGCGGCTGCTGGCCCGGCATCTGCTGTTGGGAGACAGGATCGGAGCTGAAAGGAGCCTGCGGCTGCTGGCCGTACATCTGCTGCTGGGCATACGGATCGGACCCGTAAGGAGCCTGCGGCTGCTGGCTGTACATCTGCTGCTGGGCATAAGGATCGGACCCGTAAGGAGCCTGCGGCTGCTGACCATACATCTGCTGCTGGGCATAAGGATCGGACCCGTAAGGAGCCTGCGGCTGCTGACCGTACATCTGCTGCTGGGCATACGGATCAGAACCGTAAGGGGCCTGCGGCTGCTGGCCGTACATCTGTTGCTGACCGTAGGGATTGAATCCGCCCTGAACGCCCGGCTGCTGGCCATAAGGAGCATATCCGTAAGGCATCTGCTGTGCGGGAGCCGCGTACGGATTGTTCTGGCCGGTTCCGGAAACAGGATTCTCCGCCGGAGCTGCAGCATACGGCTGCTGGCTGAACTGTCCCTGTGCGGAAGTGTCGCCGGATGCACCGTAATTCATGCTGTAGGCCTGATTGAATCCATAATTTTCGGCAGGCTGCTGAGACTGGCTGCTGTCTTTAGCGGATCCGTCTGCTGCGCTGTTATTAGGAAGATTGTTGTTATCGTTTTCCATAGGATTTCCTTGCTTTTTGTCAAAATTATATGAATCCGGCGCATTTCCAGCCGGGATCTCTTTGCCGCTCCATTGGTTCGCCGGGTCAAAGCCGGAGGCCTTTTGAAAGACCAGCATTACTTCACCGCCCAGGCCGATCACGTCGTTTTCGGACAACTGCACCGGGGCGGAGATCTGATAATTGTTTACAACGGTCCCGTTTGTTGAATTGTTATCGACAAGCACGACCGAACCGTTTTTCTGCACATACAGAAAAACGTGGACCCTTGAAATGGAGTTTTCGGTCAGCACGATATCGCAGGAAGCGTCCCGCCCGATCTTCGTTTCCTCTTTCGTGATCGGAAAGACTTTCCCTGTCTGGGAACCGGAATAAAAACACAGCTGATATTGATAGTTCATGCACAATTCCTTATAGAACATCGTCGTGTTCTTTTTACATTATATCATGCCGTAAAAAAATTACAAGTATATATAAATCGAAAACAGGAGTGCTCTCATTCGCTTTATAATTATAAATCGGAGAGAGAGAAAATGAACACGGAACGGGAACTTTCGCAGCTCGGTGAAATCACCTATTCGCAAAGCGAAAAGCAGAAGGACGCGCTTTACGTCCCGATGCCGGTCTGGCTCAGCGAAAAAACCGTTTCGCTGCTTTCAGCAAACGGGATCAACCTGCTCTACCGGCACCAGCGAAAAGCGATCGAAGCGTCCTGCAGCAACCAAAACGTTGTGATCTCTACCGGGACCTCCAGCGGGAAAAGCCTCTGCTACCAGATCCCGCTGATAGAGATGCTCGCTTCCGACGAGAACGCGTCGGCCATCCTGATCTTCCCGACCAAAGCCCTGACCCAGGACCAGCACCGCAGCCTGGTCAGACTGATCCCGGAGATGGCGGAACGGATCGCGATCTATGACGGGGATACGCCCCGGACACAGCGGACGCTGATCCGCTCCAAAGCCCGGATCATTCTGACCAACCCGGATATGCTCCACATGGGGATCCTCCCTTACCATACCCAGTGGCATGAATTTTTCACCCGCCTGAAATGGATCATCCTGGACGAGATCCATATTTACAAAGGGGTTTTCGGGTCGCATGTCGCAAACGTCATGCGGCGTGTCAAAAGAGTTGCAAAGCACTACGGTTCTGATCCGAACTACATTTTCTGCAGCGCCACCCTTTCCAACGGGCAGGCTCTGGCCCAGAAACTGACGGACGAACCGTTTACCGCCATATCGGAAGACGACTCCGGGCACGGGGAACGCGAAGTGATCTTTCTCAATCCCCCGGTCATCAATGAAGAACTGCAGCTGCGTGCGGGCGCCGTGCATACCGCCGCAAAAGCCGCGAAAGACCTGCTGAAAAACTGCCGGCAGATCCTGCTTTTCTGCCAGTCCCGGCAGTCCGTTGAGTATACCGTCCGGCGCCTGCGCGATTTCGATATCGATGCCTCCGGCTACCGGTCCGGGTACCTGGCACAGGAACGCCGCGCGATCGAAGCCGGGCTGAAATCCGGAGAGACCCGCTGCATTGCCGCCACAAACGCACTGGAACTGGGAATGGATATCGGCGGGATCGACGCCGTCATCTCGGTCGGTTACCCCGGCTCTGTCGCCGCGCTGGCCCAGCGGCGGGGAAGGGCCGGCCGCCGCAGCGGCTCCTCGCGCTTCCTGCTGGTCGGTTCCCAGACACCCACCGACCAGTACATCATCACCCATCCGGATTTTCTTTCGGAAAAAAGGGCCGAGCCGGTCCTGATCGACCCGGACAACCTGCTGATCCTGCTCCAGCACCTGCAGTGCGCGCTTTTCGAGCTGCCCTTTTCGGTGCGGGAATCCTATGGGAACCTCAGTGAGGAAGAGACCCGGGAGCTGATGGATTATTTCGTTTCAGAAGGGATCGCGCGGCTCAGCGGCAGCAGTTATTTCTGGCTTGAAAGCGACCGGCCGCAGGCATCCGTTTCCCTGCGGAATGCGGGGCTGAACCGGATCGGCATTATGAGCAGTGAGTCCGGGAAACCGAAACTGATCGGTGAAGTCGACCAGTCCTCGGCTTACTGGATGGTCCATCCGGGAGCGGTCTACTATCACAACGGGGTATCCTACCTGATCGAAGACCTGGACCTGCAGGCAAGGACCGCTTCCGCGAAACGCTGTACCGTCAGCTACTCCACGGAAGCACAGAAAGAATCCCATATCACAGTCAATTCGGTACAGACAAAAACAGAAGCGGACGGAGCGGAGATCCTGACCGCGGATGTCACCGTCCGCACCCAGGTCGTCAGCTTCAAAAAGACAGATAACGAGACCCAGCAGGTACTGGAGATCACTCCGCTGGACCTTCCGGAGGAGATCCTTGAAACAAAAGCGTTCATTATCGTTCTGAAGGAAGCCCTGCGGGATGAGCTGCGCGCGGCGATGCAGTGGAACTCGGACCGCAACGATTACGGTCCGGACTGGGATGCCATCCGCACCGCGGTCATCCGCAGGGACCGGGAGGAATGCACGCTCTGCCACACCCGGCACGAAGTTTCGCAGCTCCACGTCCACCATATCCGGCCCTACCGGACCTTTACGGACAAACGGAAGGCAAACGAACCGGAGAACCTCATCACCCTTTGCCCGGACTGCCACCGCCGGGTCGAACAGAGCGTCCAGATGCGCAGCGGCCTGGCAGGGTACGGGACCGCGCTCCACCAGCTTTCGGCACTGTTCATCGAATGCGATCCGGGCGACCTCAGCCTGTCTGTCGATCAGAACTGCGCCGATTTCGAAGGCCGGCCCGCGGTCTTTCTCTTCGAAAATACACCCGGCGGGATCGGGCTCTCCCAGGCGATCGCAGAGCACTTCCGCGAGATCAATGACGCGGTGCTCTCCCTGATCCGCAGCTGCCCCTGCACGGACGGCTGCCCGGGCTGCGTCGGTGCAGGCGGGGAAAACGGGACCGGCGGGAAAGCGGAAGCCCTGGCGATCGCGCAGGGGATCGGAGCGGACGCACATGAGTGATATCCTTGCCCGCCTGAAAGCCCTCGGCGTCACCAAAGGCATGCCGGAAAAACCGGCCGCACCGGTCAGGTCCGGCAGCGACCATCTGAAGGCGCTGCAGCAGACCTTTCCGAACGGATTCATCGCGGAAAACGAGCGCGGTGCCTGTTTCATCAACCGCCTGAAGCAGCCGCTTTCACAGCCGCACGGTTCCGTGGACATGAACGCTCCGCTCCGGCAGTCCGCCCTTTTCGACTCCATCATGGAGACCGGGATCGCCCGCAAGGAAGACACCCTTGCCTTTGATACGGAAACCAGCGGCCTTTCCAACGGCAGCGGCAGCTTCATCTTCATGCTTGGGCTGGGATATTTTGAGGATGACAGCTATATCGTCGACCAGCTGATCCTGCCGGATCTGGCGGATGAACCGGCCTTTCTGATGCAGACAGAACTGATCTTCAGCCGCTTCCCGGTCCTGATCTCCTACAACGGAAAAAGCTTTGACATCCCGATGCTGCAGAGCCGGCTGAATTTTCACATGTTCCCGGATTTTACAAAAGAGATCACCCACATTGACCTGCTGAACCTGACCCGGCGTTACTGGAAAACCTCTCTCGGCAGTGTCCGCCTGTCAAACATCGAAAAATACGTGCTGAAACTGCAGCGCGGGGACGAGGAAGTGCCCGGATATCTGGCCCCGGAGCTTTACAGGGATTTTCTCCGGGACGGGGATGCTGAGCACATCGCGGGCGTCGCCTATCACAACCAGATCGACGTCGTCAGCCTCTCCGCTTTTCTGCTTTACCTCAATGACCTGGCGGTCCGGGGGGAAAGCAGCCCCGCCGTCTGGCAGGAGGCAGGCGTTCCGGAATCTGCTCTGATAAAGCATAATCTGCCGATTTTCTCCGGAAAAGTCATCTCGCAGCTGGACAGCTTTTCGGATAAGGAAAAACGTACCCTTGCCGGAAAGTTCCTGCGCGGGAAGGAGCCGGAAAAAGCCATCCCGATCCTTGAGGAACTGGCGGAAAAAGGCGATCACAGCGCGGCGGTCAAACTGATGGATATTTACCGGAAAGCCAAAAACCGTGAACGCTTCGAACACTTCCGCGGCACTGCGGTCCGCCTGATCGAACAGGACGAGACCCTGGGCCCCTGGTCCCGACAGGACCGCATCCGGAAGCTGAAAAACACAACATTCAAAGAATAAAGCGAACAGAAGGAACTCCCCCTCTCCACATCCGCCATCCGCAGAAAAAAAAATCCCGGCTCATCCAAAACAAGCCCCATAATTAAAATAAAAAAGGCGCGAAAGCGCCCATCCATACCTCTTCACTATTCACTTTTCACCATTCACTATTCACTATTAAAAAACGCCCCGAGGTGCCGGTATCTGCAATGACTTTGAACCTGCAAAGGTGCAGGAGGGTGTTCCCCGCACTGACGCTGCCTTGGCTCAGGCCTATCGCATTGTCAATGATTCAAGAAGAACTCCGATTTCTAAGGTGTTGGCTCAAACGCATTCTGCAGCATCACGAACACACCAGGGTTGATTTAAGTTTACACGAGGTTTTGATTTTTGTGAAGGGCAAATTACATTAATTTGTCCGAACAAAAATTCCCGCACCGGACGACCGGTGCGGGAATCGTTTTTACTGTTTCTGACCGGAAACCGATCAGTCGTTGAAGCCTTCGCGGGCTGCGTAGGAAGTGTGCAGCAGTTCGTGGGCTTTGTGGGAGTTCGGTTCGCCGAGGAACTTTTCGTACAGTTCAACGATCTGCGGATTGTTGTGGGACTGACGGACGACCTGGCGTTCATCTTCCGAATACAGAGCCTTTGCGCGCTTTTCCTTGTAGGTATCCAGGATATCATCGGATTCATTGGGCAGGAAGCAGCTGCGGACGTACGGCTGGCCGCCGCCGTTGATACAGCCGCCCGGGCAGCCCATGATTTCGATGAACTGGTACTTGGATTTGCCTTCACGGATCTCATCCAGCAGGACTCTGGCGGACTTCATACCGGAAGCGATCGCGACATTCACGACAGTGCCGTTGATATCGATCGCGGCTTCGCGGATCCCGGCGTCATGACCGCGGACTTCCGTGAATTCGATCTTCTCATATTCCTTGCCGGTCAGCTTGAAGTAGACCGTGCGGAGGGCAGCTTCCATCACGCCGCCGGTAACGCCGAAGATAACGCCGGCGCCGGAGTAATCGCCCATGATGTCCTGATCCCATTCTTCATCGGGCAGGCGGTTGTAGATGATACCGGAGCGCTTGATCATCTTCGCGAGTTCGCGGGTGGTGATGACAGCGTCGACATCCGGGATCCCGTTGACCTTTTCCTGTTCGCGTTCTTTTTCGAATTTCTTCGCGATGCAGGGCATAACGGAAACAACGAAGACATCCTTCGGATCGTAACCCTTTTCCTGGGCCCAGTAGGACTTGATGATGGCACCCTGCATCTGATGCGGGGACTTGCAGCTGGACAGATGCGGCAGCAGATCGCCGTAGTTGTATTCAGCGAAGTTGATCCAGCCCGGGGAGCAGGAGGTGATCATCGGGAGAACGCCGCCATTGGTCAGACGGCCGAGGAGTTCGGTTCCTTCTTCCATGATGGTCAGGTCGGCACCGAAGTTGACATCGTAGATGCGTTCGAAGCCGAGGCGGCGCAGGGCAGCGATCATCTTGCCGGTGGTCGGGGTACCGATCTTGTAGCCGAATTCTTCACCGATCGCAGCGCGGACAGCCGGAGCGACCTGAACGACGACATGTTTGCCGGCCTTCAGGGCTTCGTCGACCTTGCTGATCTCGGATTTTTCAAGCAGCGCGCCGGTCGGGCAGACGTTGACACACTGACCGCACTGGATACACGGAGAGTTGGCAAAGCTGCGGTTTTCAGCCGGGGAGACGATGGTCTTGAAACCGCGGTTTTCGAAACCGAGGATGCCGAGACCGTGGGCATTGGCACAGCGGGCAATGCAGCGGCCGCAGAGGATACATTTGGATGTATCGCGGACGAGCGCCGGAGCGAGCTGATCATAGACAGTGTCGGATTTGACGCCCTTGTAGGCGTTTTCGCGGGCACCGACCAGCTGGGCGACGTGGAGCAGTTCACAGTGGCCGTTCTTTTCGCACTGCTGGCAGTTTACATTGTGGTTGGAAAGCAGCAGTTCAACACTGCGGCGGCGGGCTTCGGTAGCCTTCGGAGTGGAAATGCGGATCTCCATTCCTTCATTGACCGGATAAACACAGCTGGCAACGAGGCCGCGGGCGCCGGTTGCTTCCACAAGACAGACACGGCAGGAACCCTGATTGCATTCGCCGTGATTGAAGGCGCACAGAGAGGGGATCTCGTAGCCGCATTTTTTCGCTGCTTCAAGAACCGTAAGACCGGCTTCTACCTGATACGGTACACCTTCGATCTTAATATTTACTAAAGACATGAATATCCTCCCTATTATTTCTTCGAAATCGCACCGAACTTACAGGTCGCCATACAGGCACCGCACTTGACACAGGCACTCGGATCGATGTGCATGGAAGCGAGTTTGTGGTTCGGAGCAATGTAGTCAGTTCTCGTAATGCAGCTTGCAGGGCAGCCCTTCGCGCACATACCGCAGCCGATACACTTGTCAGGATCGATCACGTACTGCATCAGGTTCTTGCAAACATGGGACGGGCACTTCTTGTCCTGGATATGGGCAAGATATTCATCTTTGAAGTGGGCCAGTGTGGAGTTGATCGGGTTCGCGGAAGTCTGACCGAGCGCGCACAGGGAGTTGGTCTTCACGGTGTCGCTGAGTTCTTCCAGTTCTTCCAGATCATGCATCGTACCCTTACCTTCGGTAATGCGGGTCAGGATCTCGAGCATGCGCTTGGTGCCAATGCGGCAGGGTGTGCACTTACCGCAGGATTCGTCGCAGATGAATTCCATGTAGAATTTCGCAACGTCGACCATGCAGTTGTCTTCATCCATGACGATCGCACCGCCGGACCCCATCATGGAGCCTTTCGCGACCAGGTTGTCGAAGTCGATCGGTTCGTCGAGGTATTCTTCGGTCAGACAGCCGCCGGAAGGACCGCCGGTCTGAATGGCCTTGAACTTCTTCCCGTTCGGGATACCGCCGCCGATATCGTAGATGAGTTCGCGGAGGGTGGTGCCCATCGGAACTTCAACCAGACCGACATTGTTGACCTTACCGCCGAGGGCGAATACTTTCGTACCCTTGGAACGTTCGGTACCGACGGAAGCGAATTCGGCAGCGCCGTTGCGCAGAATGTAAGGAACACAGGCCAGGGTTTCCACGTTGTTCACGCAGGTCGGTTTGCCCCACAGACCCTTGACAGCCGGGAACGGCGGGCGCGGGCGCGGCATGCCGCGTTTGCCTTCGATGGAGTTCAGCAGAGCAGTCTCTTCACCGCAGACGAACGCACCGGCGCCGAGGCGGAGGTGGCAGCGGAAGCCAAAGCCGGAGCCCATGATGTTGTCGCCAAGCAGGCCGATCTCTTCGGCTTCCTTGATGGCAAGGCGCAGACGCTTCACAGCGATCGGGTATTCAGCACGGACATAGAAATAACCGTTGTGGGCACCGAAGGCATAACCGGCAATGACCATACCTTCGATAACAGCCAGCGGGTTCCCTTCGAGGATGGAACGATCCATGAACGCACCCGGGTCACCTTCATCACCGTTGCAGACGATGTATTTGTCTTCGCTTTCGACATTCTTCGCGAACTGCCATTTACGGCCGGTCGGGAAGCCCGCACCGCCGCGGCCGCGGAGGCCGGAAGCCAGAACTTCGTCGATAACTTCCTGCGGATCCATGCTCAGAGCACGGCGCAGGCCCTGGAAACCGCCCATACCGAGCGCTTCATCAATGTTTTCAGGGTTGATGACACCGCAGCCGTGCAGGGCAATGCGCTTCTGTTTTTTGTAGAAGTTGATATTGTCCTGTTTGATGACCTTTTCATGGGTCGCGGGATCAACATAAAGAAGACGTTCAACAACTTCGTTGTTGATGATGTCTTTTTCAACGATCTCTTCGACGTCTTCGATCTTGACGAGTCTGTAGAGCGTATCTTCAGGGTAGATCTTCACGAACGGGCCCTGGGAGCAGAAACCGAAGCAGCCGACGATGTTGACGGTGGCTTTATCGGTCAGGCCTTTTGCGGCCAGAACTTCTTCGAACTTTTCCTTGATCTTATCGGAATGGCTGCTCAGACAACCGGTACCGCCGCACAGGACGATATGGCGCTTGCCGTCCAGACCTTTGATCTTTTCATCAAAAGCTTTGGTACAGCTGTCGATTTTTTCATTCAAGGTTTCAACTGACGTGATGATCATGCTGCTTCTCCCATTTTCTTGTATTCAGCGACGATCCCCGGGACCTTATCAACGCTCATCTTCGGATAAACGGTCCCGTTGATGCTGACGGCGGGGGCGATACCGCATGCACCGATGCAGCGGAGCGCGTCCAGCGTGAAGAGTCCGTCTTCGGTAGTCTCACCCGGTTTGATTTTCAGGATTTCCGAGAACTTATCGATGACATTCTGCGCGCCTTTCACATAGCATGCAGTTCCAAGGCAGCATCCAATGACATATTTGCCTTTGGGTGTCAGCGAGAAGAACGAATAGAACGTTACAACCCCGTAAATTTCAGCCACAGAAATGCCGGTTTCTTTCGAAACGACTTCCTGCACTTCCAAAGGAATGTAACCGTATTCGTTCTGAATATCACTCAAGATCATCATCAGAG
>CADBKS010000052.1:0-3062 GCA_902795255.1 uncultured Chloroflexota bacterium | reverse complement strand
CTCATTTGATCCGAAAATTTCTTTTCGGCTTTTTAACATGAGATATTATACCCTAAATTGGTTTTTAACAGAAACAGTCACGGCTTTTTCAGAACACTGTTAGCCGTGACTTTCTTCCTGTTTTTATCAGCAGTTTGTAATACACGGTCTCCAGACATAAAAAAACAGCCCCGTCTGTCTCGGGCGGGACTGTTTTTATCCGTTTTCCGGAACTGTCTGTTATCTTGACAGAACGTTTGAAATATTCATGTAGTCCAGGTTCAGCTGGCGGTGCTTGCCGATGACATCCTTGAAGGGGACCGGGACCATCTTATCGGACTGGAGCGCGGTCATCACACCGAACTGGTTGTTGATCGCCCAGTCGACAGCTGTGAAAGCCATGCGGGAAGCCAGGATCCGGTCGAACGCTGACGGGGAACCGCCGCGCTGGACATAACTCAGGTTGATGCCGCGGGCAGTGAAGCCCAGATCCATCGCGTCAAGCTGCTTTACGATCTCATCCAGCGGGATCGGGTACCCTTCCGCCATCAGGATGATGCAGTGCTTCTTGCCGCGCTTGTAGGCATTTTCAATGGTCTCCGCGACTTCTTCGATCCCGATCGGGTTCTCCGGGATCAGCACACACTCAGCGCCGGACACGATCGCGGACTGGACCGCCAGGTAACCGCAGTCCCGGCCCATGGTCTGAACGATATAAGCACGGGTATGGGAGGCAGCCGTATCGCGGATCTTGTCGATCGCTTCGGCGATCGTGTTCAGAGCGGTATCGACCCCGACGCAGCTGGAAGTACCCCAGACATCATTGTCGATCGTTCCGGGGATCCCGACCACGGGGAAGCCCATTTCACTGAGTGCATTGGCGCCGGTCATCGTCCCGTCACCGCCGCAGACGATCAGGCAGTCGATCCCGATGTTGTTCATCATACGGATCGCTTCACGCTGGCCTTTCGGATTTTTCATCTCAATGCTTCGGGCAGAACCGAGGATCGTGCCGCCGCGGTGAAGAATGTTGCTGACATCCCGTTTGCCCATCAGCTCAAATTCGCCTGCGATCAGCCCGGTATAACCGTTTTTCACACCGTAAACCTTCAGGCCCTTCGCGCAGCCCGCACGGACTACGCCGCGGATGACTGCATTCATTCCGGGAGCATCGCCGCCGGAGGTCAAAACGCCGATCGACCGAATCACAATGTTATCATTTTGTTCCATATCCGTAACTCCTTAGACCAGTGATTAAAGAGATCTTCACTGCATCAATCCATTATAACATGAAAGTATGTAGCGCAAATCTTTTATTCCAATTCGATCGTATCGCCGTAATTCATCCGCAGCAGGTTTGCGGGGGTGAATTTCATGGGATCCGCATCGAAGAAATGCATCGGTGTGTTATGCTTTGCGCCGATCAGATCCGCACATTCCGTGGCTTCTTCCGGCCCCATGTTGTAAACGCCGTCAATCGGGAAGAACGCGTAATCGATATCGATATCCTTCAGCGCTTCCATCTCGGGGATCTTTGAAGTATCGCCGGGATGGTACACCGTTTTTCCGTCAAAACGGAGCAGATAGCCGACCGTATTGTCAGGATGATGGTTCTGGTTCCCGCCGGCCGTCACCGCCTCGATCTTCACGCCTTTGATCTCAAATGAGTTGTGGGACAGATCACTGTTCAGCGCATCGGCGACACGGATGACACGGCAATCCGGTTTCTGCGTGACCTTTTCGATCACGTTATGGTCAAAATGTTCATGTGTGGACAGGATGATGTCCGCAGGTTCAGAATAATCCCCATCATAATAGGGGTCGATATAGATCACAACGCCCTCTTCCGTAACGATCTTCATGGAAGCATGGCCGATCAGTGTCAGTGTACTTTTCATAATTACCCTCTCTAAAACCCGGTTTTGTTTCAATTATAGTTTAAAATTTTATTCGTGATCAAAATCAAAAGGAGAATTGGCATGGACAGCAAAACGATCAGGGCACTGTTTTTTGATATCGACGGAACACTTGCGGACAACCGGACCCATCAGATCCACCCGTCGGATATCCGCTCCCTGGCTGCCCTGAAGGAAAAGGGGTATCTGCTGTTCGCCGCCACCGGGCGGGATCTGCTCATTCCGGAAGAAATGGAGATCCTTGAACCGGTCCGGCACCTTCTCAGCGGCTTTATCGATGTCAACGGGCAGCACATTCAGCTCGCGGACGGGACGGATATCGCGAACCATCCGATCGATGACTGGGACTTTTTCGCCATCCGCAGATGCTGCGAGGAGAACGGTTTCTCCATGCTTTACCGAAACGGATACACGAATCATCTCACCGCCCATACTTTCCGTGCGGAACGCTACTGGCAGCACATGGGGCTGCCGATGCCGCAGATCCGCCCGATGGATCCGGGTTACCGCAGCGTGCCGAAACTCTGCATCCACATCTCACCCGAAGAGGAAGAAACGCTGCTTCGTCCGCTGATGCGGCACACCTGGGCCGCACGGATCACGGAAGATATTATCGACATGATCCCCGAAGGCATCGGAAAGAGCAGCGGCATCCGTGAGATCTGCGCCCATTTCGGGATCGGAGCCGGACAGACGATGGCTTTCGGTGACGGGCAGAACGACCTGGACATGATCAACGCCGCCGGGATCGGAGTCGCCATGGGAAACGGGAAGGAAAACATTAAGGCCGCCGCGGCATACGTCACCGCCTCTGCGGCAGAGGCCGGCGTCACCCGGGCGCTCCGGCATTTCGAATTGATCTGAGACAATCAGTTTGCACTGCGCCTGTAAGACACTGGTACAAGCGTGCGTTTGCAAGTGCATATCCGTGAACACTCTGCAGTGCACTTGGCATTCGGAAGTGAGTGCTTCGCAGGGCGCGGCCCGGTTATTCGTGTGTTTGCATAGGCTGTTTGCCGCGCCCGGTTTTATCAGCCGGGGCCGATCGGGCTGGCCTTGCGGCCACCCGTCGGCCCCGGCACCCCGTTTATTGTGTCAGGATTGACAAACTTATTTTTCCGGCGCAGTTTTCAGGTAAACTAACTTACTGAGCTATGGCTATAGTTC
>CADBKS010000051.1 GCA_902795255.1 uncultured Chloroflexota bacterium | reverse complement strand
TGCCCCCCTGCTTCGCAAGGTACGGGCTTCGCCCGATTGTATTCGAAGCAGGAGCTTCGCCCCCAAGTTTATTGAGCCTGAGACGCCACATTTATTTATACATCCGCGGCTCATAATAAGACTCACCCGCAATTAGCGGCGGGTACCTGTTATAGAGCTCACTCTAATGTGCACAGGGCAGCCGGAAGTGAGTGCTTCGCAGGGTGCGTCCGGACCGATCGTATGTTTTGCATAAGCAGCCTGCCGCGCCCTGTTTTATCAGCCGGGAAAATCTACCCGGAACGACAGATTTAATAATGTCTCCGCAGCTCTGAATGAGACTCCCCCGTAATTTACTTCTGGGACCTTTTTCCGGTCACCATTGTAATTATAGCCTGAATCGGAAAAGTGCGCCGGCAGTCCCGGCAGCAGAATCATATCCGTGTCACACAATAGAGATGACAAAACACATGATGAATTACAGTTGACAATCATTTTTCCCTATAATAAAATTTACGGTAAGGTTTCGCAAACGTTTGCGTCCCAATCCTTATACATTATCAAAATTATTGCCCGGGCAGGACCGCAAAACAACGGTAAAAAAGCCGGCAAGGTAAACCGAGGAGAATGTTTTATGAGCAGGATCGTTTTGGAACATATTGATAAGTACTATGGGGACAGCCACGTTCTCAGGGATATCAATCTGACGATCGAGGACGGCGATTTTATGACGCTGCTGGGGCCTTCCGGCTGCGGCAAGACCACCACCCTGCGGGTCATTTCCGGGCTGGAAAAACCGCAGAACGGCACGATGACGATCGACGGGGTAAAGATGATCGACGCCCCGAACGCGTTTTTCGAAGAACCGAGCAAGCGCGGACTCAACCTGGTTTTCCAAAGCTACGCCCTGTGGCCACACATGACTGTCTACCAGAACATTGCCTTCGGACTGAAAATCAAAAAACTCTCCAAAGAAGAGATCGACAAGCGGGTCATGGATTCGCTCCGCACCCTTCGGATCGAACAGTACAAAGACCGCTACCCCAACGAGCTTTCAGGCGGGCAGCAGCAGCGTGTGGCGATCGCGCGCGCGATCGCTTCCAATCCGAAACTGCTGCTTCTGGATGAACCGCTTTCCAACCTGGATGCCCGTCTGCGGATCGATATGCGCGTCGAGCTGAAACGCCTGCATATGGAAACCGGCACCACGATCATTTACGTGACCCATGACCAGCTGGAAGCGATGACGATGTCCACCAAAGTCGCCCTGTTCCGTGCCGGGGAGATCGCCCAGATCGCTACTCCGCAGGAGCTTTACACCAATCCGGTCGATATGGAAACCGCCGATTTTATCGGCAGCCCGCGCATCAACATGATCGACGGAAAAGGCTTTTATGACGGGAACACGCTGAAAGTCACCGGCGTTCTCGGGACCTTCACCTTTGAAAAGGAATCGATCAAACCGGGAGAAGAGATCCCGCAGGGTAAAGAATTTGACTGCGTCCTGGGCATCCGCCCGGAACTGGTCCACATCACCGCGAAGGATCCGAAATCTCCGGAATTCATCGAAGCGGCCGTTTATGCCAGCCAGCCCGCCGGCGCTGAAACGATCGTGACGCTCGAGACTAACGGAACCCAGTATCTTGCGCTGCAGGTGGACCTGCGGAAATACGATATGAACCAGAAAGTCTGGGTAACGATGGATCCGAAACGCCTGAACGTATTCAACAAACAGACCGGCCGGCTGATCCGTTACGCAGAAGCCCGCGATAAGAACGAGACAGAAGACTGAGTCTCGGGCTGATCGTTTTTACGGAGGTAAACATGAGTAAAACCCAAAAGGTCATTCAGAAAGGGGATCCCGCGGTCCGGCTGAAGAACCAGATCAAAAGCGTCCTCTGCAATCCGTTCAATCTGCTCACCCTGATCGCGCTGGTCATACTGGTCGTTCTCGTCGTTGTCCCGCTGGTCTCCCTGATCAAACAGACGCTGGTCCTTGATGCGACCGCGGCCCGCCGCGCAAAAGTCGCAGAAGGGACCTGGTCCATTTATTACTGGCAGTACCTGCTGAGCGGGAAGATGGCAAAATCCATGTTCTGGATCCCGCTGGGGCATTCACTTGTCGTTTCGGTCTGTGCCTGTCTCGTCGCGGTCCCGCTCGGAGCGATCCTCGCCTGGCTGGTCGTCCGCAGCGACATTCCGGGGAAAAAGATCCTTTCCTTCCTGATCATGATCGCTTATATGATGCCGTCCTGGTGCAAATCCCAGGCATGGCTTTCCATTTTCCGGAACACGCTCGGCGGCTCGCCCGGTATTCTGTACGGTTTCGGCTGGAATGTTCCGGACTGGATCGCATACGGGCCCTTCGCGATGGTCTGTGTTCTGGCACTGCACTATTACGCTTTCACCTACATCATGCTCGCGGGCTCCCTGGGCACGATCAACTCTGAACTTGAGGAAATGGCGCTGATCCAGGGTGCGAGCAAAAAGACGATCGTCATGCAGATCACGCTGCCGCTGGTCATGCCCGCATTCCTTTCCGCTACGATCATGACGCTCAGCAAGGCGATGGGCGGCTATTCTGTCGCGTCCTACCTTGGGACCCGGGTAAAATACTATACCCTTTCCACCCGTCTGCATGACCAGATCAGCACCGGTATGTCCGGTGTCGGCTACGCGATCGCCATTCTGATGATCCTCCTTTCTGCCGGCTGTATTTTTGTCAATGACAAACTCATCGGCACCCGGAAGTCCTATTCCACGATCAACGGCAAGGGCGGACGCAGCGTTGACCTGATGCTCGGCAAATGGCGGATCCCGATGTTCCTTCTGGTCTGCATTTTCCTGCTGATCGCGCTGATCATTCCGATCACCAGTCTGATCATCGAAAGCTTCCAGATCTCCCCGGTCAAAGGCATCACGCTGGACAATCTCACGCTCCACAACTGGATCGGGACCGAAGAGGAATCCTACCCGTACATCAACTACGAACCGGGCGTACTGCGCAACCCGAAATTTACACGGGCGATCATGAACACGGTCAAGCTGGGTGTGCTGGGCGCGGTGATCGCATCCTTTATGGGGCAGCTGTTCGGTTATATCAGTGTCCGCGGGCGCGGCAAATGGTACGGCCGGACGATCGACCAGCTGGTGTTTATCCCCTATCTGATCCCGGCAGTCGCATTCTCCGCGGTCTACGTGGCAATGTTCAACAAACCGAAACTGGGCGGGCTGATCCCGTCTCTGTACGGGACCTTCCTGCTGATCCTGCTGATCAGTGTCGTGAAATATTTTCCCTACGCCAGCAAAGCCGGTTCCGCCACAATGCTGCAGATCAGCACGGAACTGGAGGAAGCCGCGTCCATCAACGGGGCCGGATTCTTCCGGAGAATGGCTCAGATCATCTTCCCGATCGCAAAGAACGGGTTCATGTCCGGGTTCATCCTCTCATTTATCAGCATCGCCAAGGAATTCGACCTGATCTCCCTGGTGATCAATGAGAAAAACACGACCCTTTCCTACCTGACCTTTTCCTACACCAGCATGGGGTGCTATCAGCTGGCCGCAGCCAGCTCGGTCTGCATGATTCTGCTGATTTCCGTCTGCTACCTGATTGCGAAATACGTGTTCAAGGCAGATATCGTAAAAAGCTTCGGATAAAAGAAGCGGAGATCATAGGGTGAAAGACTCTGATGAAAAGAGTTGCAAATAAAGTAAAGGAGAAAAAAATGAAGAAACTTTTGCTGGTTGTTCTCGCGCTCACGATGGCGCTCGGGCTGGCCGCTGCTGTCAGCGCCCAGGAATCTCTCGTTGTAAGAGACGAGAGCGATTACATCCATATGACCATGGATGAACTCTATCAGGAAGCCCTGAAAGAAGCCGAAGCGGGCAAGACGCTGGTCGCTTATTCCAACAGCGGTTCCGTTGCCAAATTCATGGAAGATTATCCCGGCATCATGGCCGAAGGGACCAAGATCAAGGCCAACGCCATCGAAGAAAAGATTCCGCTTGAATACGAAGGCTCCCCGTATGTTGACGTCATCATCAACAGCGATGCGACCGGCAACATTTACCTTGACTGGTACAACAAAGGTTATGTTTTTGCTTATTTCCCGGATGCCTTTGAAGGCGACCTGCTGCCCGAATACACCAAATTCGGCCTGCCGATCACCTTGGAAGTGGATGTGTGGTACTACAACACAACTGCCTTCCCGGATGGCTGCCCGATCACCAGCTGGTGGGATCTTGTTGAGATGAAGGAAGACGGGACCTCTGTTTACACGCTGGTCGCGCATCCGGTTTCCAACCTCACCTTCTCCTCCATGATCACCAGCCTGGTCCAGCACTCCGACCTGCTTGAAGAAGAATACCGCCAGAAGTACGGCACCGATATTGAATACACCTACCCGGATGATTTCGATGTCGAACCGAACAACGCCGGTTATGAATGGCTGTACCGCTTCCTGCAGACCAACCACATTGAGATCGACGACGGGGATGAAGTCATCGCCGCAGTCAACGAATCCACCGCTGAGAACCCGGTCATCGGCTTCTCCTCCAGCCTGAAGCACGGGGATGCCCTCGACCTCGGTGAGACCGTCGATACCGTCCGCACAATGAGCTTCAACGGCGTCGGCAAACCGAAATTCATCTACATCTTCTCCAAGACCGATAACCCGGCAGCGGCCCGCCTGTATGCCATGTATGTTCTCGGCGGCGAAGACGGCAAGGGTGCCGGCTACGATGCCTGGGTCAAACGCATGGGCTGCTATCCTGTCCGCAAGAGCGTGGACGCGATGGAATGGAACCAGTACAGCTTTGAAGATATCAAAGCCCTCCCGTGCGATCTGGAATTTGTGAATTATAATTACCTGGACGTTCAGGACTTCTACAACTACTATGCAGAGGAACTGAAATAAGTTCATTCCCGAATCAACGGACTGTCCGGTGCGGGGATCTCCCCGCGCCGGATTTTTTCAAAGAGGACCCATGAAGAAAGAAAAGAATCAGCAAACGACCTGGAAACACATGTTCCTTTTCACAAAGGACGGCAGACTGCAGAGCATGGACCTGATGTATTCATTCTTTCTTGCGATCGGGATCCTTTTCCTGAATTTCGCGGTCAGCAACCGCATCACGATCCTTTTTGAGTCTGCTTTTCCGAGCCTGTCAAGGGTTTGGAAAAACCTGCTGGACATTCTCATCCCGGCGGTCCTGTGTACACTGGCCGCGGCACTGCTTTTCCGGATCATCCGGAAGAAAAAAATCGTTCTGATGGCTTACTGCACCGCACTGCTGCTGGTCGTCATCATACTGGTGATCATTCTCTTCGAGTTTGACCGGGACACGCTGGAAGTGCTGCTCCCGGCATACGCGGGTATTTTTCTGATCCCCGCGGCGGCCGGAACCGCTGTTTCGGTATTGCACTGGCGGAACTGGTCGCTCCGCAATCCGGATCCGCTCCGGGAAGAGCCTCAGCCGGCAGAAGAAGAGCAGACCGATGAGCCCGCGGCAAACACCCTGGAAGATGAGATCAGCGGATGGCGGCAGTTCCGCTCCTGAGCCCCCGATTTCTGATTTTCACACATAAATAAAAAAGACCGGAACCGTATCCGGTTCCGATCCTGGATTTCAGCAGACCGAACGGCTTCAGCCTTCGGTTATATTCAGCCAGCACATCAAGTCATCACGGTTCTGCTGCGGTGTGGTCGTCGGGCGTCCCAGATCCGGACGTGAACCGACCGCGCAGGCCGCTTCGATCAGGCAGGGTTTCGGTCCGTCCGCGGCTTTGCCAAGGGCCTGCCGGAGTTCTTCTTCGGTACGGACAAAAAAGCTCTGACGGTATCCCGCATCCAGCGCGGTCTGTGCGAAACGGACAGCAGTATTCGTCACCGGCATCCCGCCGACACTCTCATGCGCTTCATTATTGAAAACGACATGGATCAGGTTCTTCGGGCCGACCGCACCGATCTGGAACAGGCTGCCCAGATGCATCAGGGCAGCACCGTCTCCATCCAGGCAGTAAACGGAACGGTCCGGCTTTTCCAGCGCGATCCCGAGCGCGATCATGTCCGCATGTCCCATGGAGCCGACGGTCAGAAAATCACGCTGATGTCCGCTGCCGTCAGCAGCGCGGATCTCAAACAGCTCGCGGGATGTTTTCCCCGTTGTCGAAACAAACACAGCCCGGTCATCCGCTGAATGAGCGATGATCCGCACCGCGTCTTCCCGCTTCATCAGATTGTCATTGCTGAACCGGAGCTCACTTCCGCCGGTCAGGGCGCCCTTTTTCACGATGACAGCGGCGCATTTTCCCTCCGCAAAAAGGGCTGCGAATCCGGAGAGCCGTTCAGCCACATCATTTTCCGTCATATCGGCTGTCAGCACAAAATACGGGATCTGCAGGGTATCCATCAGCTCGCAGGTGATCTCCCCCTGGAAAACATGCTGCGGTTCATCTTTTACCCCGGGCTCACCGCGCCAGCCGATCACAAACAGGACAGGGATCCCATAGACCCGCCGGTCGAGCAGGGATGCGATCGGGTTTACAGCGTTGCCGATCCCGCTGTTCTGCATATAGACCATGCCGGGGTTCCCTGAAGCCAGAAAATGTCCGGCGCACAGTGCCGCCGCGGCGCCTTCATCCGCGCAGACATAAAAATTGCCCTGTCCTGCACACTTTTCATACAGGGTATTGCACAGGCTCTTCAGCAGTGAATCCGGAACACCCGCATAAAACCGGATGCCCAGTTTCTCATTCAGCAAAGAGATAAATACAGAAGAATCCATTTTTCCTCATTCTAATAATAGCTGTCGATCATCGGGACCGTTTCGAAAACGCCTTCACGCCATCTTTCGATCAGCCAGTCACCGTCACCGGTGTAGCGGTATTCCCGCATCACATTGTAATACTTGTTCCTCAGCAGCGGATAATCCTCATCCTTGGCATACACACGGGTCCAGCGTTCCGCAGGTTCGTCGGGAACCTGAGCGGAGGGGATTCCCCATTCGAAGCCGGTATTTCCGACCATAGCCATCACATCCGCCTGAAAGCTGTCCTGGATCGTGACAGGAGCGGAACGGATCTCAATCGCATCCCGTTTTTCTCCGGGCATTTTTACAAGGTAGATCGGCTGATGGTCCGCGTCACGGTCCTGGTTATTGCCGTGATCCGCCAGGATAATGATCCCGGTCTGATCGTAAAGACCCATTTCCTTCAGCTGCCGGATATAGTCCCCGATCAGATAGAAGAAACCCGCCAGCTGATCTTCCTTCTCCGAGTAATTGGTGAAATACTCCGGCGCCAGATTGCTGTTGATCATGCGTCCGCGATCATCCAGACGGTACGGCAGGTGAGAACCCTGCAGATAATAGAAGAAAAAGGCATTTTCGTAACTGCCGGCAGCAAGCGGAGCTTCATTCATTCTGGTGACGAAGTCCCACTCACTGGTCATGGCATCGTTCCGCGTGACAAGGTTGCTGATATCCGAAGTATAGATCACAAAAAAGGGCTTCATCATCATCGGAAAATAGCGGTAAAAGGAGAGCTTGATCAGTTTTACAAAAGCGCTCCGGTCGATTTTCGTATCCTTATTCGCAAGCTTCAGTGTTGAAAAGGCATCCAGCAGCACAGACGGATCCGATGCCGCTTCGGGGAGCAGCATGTAGATATTCCGCACATACCCGCGGTCAGCCAGCTCACGGTAAAACGCAGCCGCCCGCTCCGATTTCCATGCCTGCTCCATATAATCCGCGACGGTTTCATGCTCGCAGTCCCATTCACGGCCCGTCAGCAGATTGACCAGAGACGGCACCGTAAACATATAATGCGAGTTCGCGTTTTCATATCTCACAAAGTCGTGGAAAAGGTTCAGCGAATCCGGGTACTTTTCCAGCATCGCCGTAATGTCTTTATCACTGACTGTATCCAGAAGAAAAACCGCGACATTGTTTTTCGTTCCGACATTCAGGATGTTTTCGTTGGAAATGTAGTAGCTTTCGGGACGGCTCCTGTCATACGCAGCCTGGTCGGCAAGCTTGACGCCAAGGGAGACGCCCTGCATCAGCACCAGCGCGGAACAGACCAGCATGACGGCTCCCCGCCAGACACGGTTGTTGAAATAGTGGATCAGATGCGGCACCAGCAGGATAACACACCAGACCGCGAGATTCAAAAGCATTTTGGTGCTGAAACTCGGCCAGTTGACCGTATGCCCGTCCATCGTCCCGAGGTTGGAATTCAGCAGCGCGCCCTGCAGGTAAAAGGCAGCGGAAAGCCCGGTGTAAACCGAGACAAGAAAAGCATGGATATGACCGCCCGGAACAGCCGCAGCCAGCAGCAGGACCGCGAAGACCGCGCCCATTACGGCCGCGGTTATCGGCAGGATCGACAGCGGTGACCAGGAGATATAGCTCCGGCTGATGCAGCTCAGGTCCAGCGGACCGAAGAAAAACAGTGTGAAACTGAGCGAAAGCGCCGGAAATAAAGCAAGAAGCAGACGCCTGCCAAAGGGGCGCCTGCCTGCGAACAACTTTTTCAATTTTGCGGAAAACGAAAGCTCCCGGCTCATTTTCTCAGTCTTCATCCTCATCGTCAAGACCGGAAAGCTGCTCTTCCACAGAAACACCGGTTTCTTTTTCCTCCGTTTTGCTGACCTTTTTGCGCAGCTTCCGCCAGTAATAGCCCAGGGCGGCACCGCCGACGACCACGGCGCCCACGACCAGTTCAAGCACATAAGAAGTCGTTGCCGGATCAATATACGCGGATGCGGGGGCAAAAGAGCCGAACATCACAAAACAACACACAAAAAACAGTACTGCAAGAAAATTCATTTTATTCCTTCCAAATCAGGTATCCATCTGATCCCGGCCGGCGGGTCAGGATTTACGGATCAGTCTGGATACGATATATTTCGCGCCGTTCTGGCCGCTGCGGCCGATATTGTACACATTTTCCTTCATAAAGGATTCGATCGTCTGCCTGTAGTCATCCGAATGGCGGAATACCTCAGCCACGTGGTCCGCGATATTTTCCACTTCTTCCGGATCGATCGAGATCCCGCAGGTCTTTCTGAAGGTGATCTCCATCGGCTTATTTTCATACTGGTCATATTCCGGATTGATGACCTTCATCGGCGTATTGATGAACAGCGTCGGCCGTTTTGTAACATAGGTATATTCAAATGCCGTCCCGGACCAGTCCGTGATCAGCAGATCTGCCGAATAGATCGAAGCATGGGAAGAGAAATTGGTTTCGAATACCAGCCGGTCGCCGGTCTTTTCCGCATAACGGGCTTCCAGTGCCGGCATAAACTCCGGATTGCGTTTGACGAACTGCGGATGCGGACGGACGACCACCTTATATCCGGCGTCATACAGCCGGTCAATGATCTGATCGATGCAGCTTTCCATGATGTTCCCGGGCTGGTGGGAAGGGGCGATCAGGATCATCGGATGCTCATGATCGCTTTCCGGCAGGTTCTCATGCTCACGGAGCAGCCGGTCCAGCTGGGCGTAACCGTGTTCGATCAGGTTCTTCGGTTTCAGCCCGTATTTCTTTTCATTTTCCCGGATCTCACGGATCTGGTACGGACCGACGCAGAAAATCGTATCGAAATGGTCGAAAGCCGCTTTGCGGTATGCCATCGTGGTGCTCATCAGCGCGTGGAACACATAAATGTACTCAATATCCCTGCGGACGACCGAACGTTTGATGTGATAGGTCTGCAAATCGGGCATCGTCATTACAACGATCGGGACATCCAGCTGCGCAAAGAACGTCCCCAGGCTCCGGTCACTGACATAATAAGGGACCAGGTTCGGCTCATTTGTCTGAAACACGGCGTCATTCGGATCCCCCGTCACATAATGGATCACGATTTTCGTATGCTTCAGGAGATATTCGATGATCTCGGCGAAATAGTTGTAGAAGCCGCTCTTTTCGGAATAGAACATCACCAGCTTGTTCGGGGTGTTGTAAAAGCGGTCAATGTCATCACGTTCCCGAAGCTGAAGCTTTCGCTCCGCTTCTCTGCGGGCAACAGCCTCTTCGCTGTTGTCGGCTTCCTGAGCCTTTTGAGCATTGCGGGCCGTGTAATCGATATATTTTTCCGGAGCGTAGATCTTATTCAGGATCATCAGCTGCACGATCGCCATCAGGTTGGAACAGATCCAGTAAAGGCCGATCCCTGCCGGGACGAGAAATGTGAAATAAAGCGAGAACAGGACAAGGAAGATCGTCATCCCCCACTGCTGGAGCTTACCCTGTTCGCGCTGCAGAACATTGGCACGGTCCTGATAAAGGCAAAGCGCAAGCGCACTCAGCCCGGAAATAACGGGGATCAGGAGAAGGATCCCGGGCTGCTTCAGGGATGGGATCTCCGACAGGCGGATCCCGAAAAAGTCAAGCTGCATCGCTTTGATCTTTTCAAGTGTTGAGGCTGCAAGCAGTCCGGAGTTTTCGGCAGCTTCCGCAAACCCGCCGTTCTGGATGGCTTCGATCACTTTCAGTTCCGCGGAGTTCCCGGTGATCTCTGTTCCGAGTGTCTTCCCGGCCAGTTCGATCAGCGAGGCGGCTGCATCCTTAGAAACATGGAAAAGGTGCTGCAGCGGGTGATAGATCACCTGGATCAGCCCGAGAACGATGGGGATCTGAATAAAAGTCGGCAGGCAGCCGATACCCGGATTATAGCCTTCACGCTCAAAAAGCTTATACTGCTCTTCCCCGATCCGCTCCTTATCTCCGGCATACAGTTTTTTGATCTCATCGATCTCCGGCTGAAGCTTCACCATTTTGATGGAATTTTTCTGGACCATCAGCGAGATCGGCAGCAGGATGATCTTTGAGATCAGTGTAAACAGGATGATGGTCGCACCGTAATTCTGAACCAGGTTATAGCAGAAATACATGATCCAACCCAGCGGTTTTCCCAAAACAGTATTGATGATTTCCAAAACAACGCTCCTTCAGGGCTGAAACGCCGAAAACAGCCCAGCATTGATTATAACTGAATTGCAGCCGGAACCCTGCGAATCCTTACGTCCCTGCGTGTTATTTTTCGCGTCGGGACAGATCCGCAGAGCCGGTCACGTGCTGCCTCATAAGAACAGCTCCCGCCTTCCCGCTGAAGATCACGGCATTCGGAGCATCGCTTACCGTTTCGGTGAGCGACAGCTGCAGAATTTTAAGAACGCCTGTAACTTTGGCATATTTATTGCAACACCATTAAATGGTTAGAGAGAGAGGAGAGATGGAAGCATACGGCTTTTCAGCAAACAGAAAATCGAAAAAGCTCGGATTTCACTATTATAAGGATTCCGGTCATTTTGACGACCCGAGCCTTGATTACTGGCTTCCGAAACTCCAGGCCGCCGGCACCAGCTGGCTGGTCATCTATGCTCCCGAAACCGGAGAGATCCCCGAAAACTTCATCATCCGCCTTCGCGAAGCGCGCATTGAGCCGATCGTTGTTCTGAATGATTCCATTTCAGAGCCTTCCGCGCTGCCGATCTTCCAGCAGCGGATGGCTTATTTCCACAGCATCGGGATCCATATGGTACAGTTCTTCAACCGCCCGAACATGAAAAGCTCCTGGGCACCCGAAGACTGGATCAAACCGGATCTGGTCCGGCGCTTCGTCCGCCGCTATGCCGATTACGCGAATGTCTGCATCCGCGAAAAGGTGATCCCGCTCTTCCCGCTTCTGGAACCGGGAGGCGACTACTGGGATCTGGCATTTCTGCGCACAGCCATCAAAATGATCCGCAAAGAATGCAGCGAATCCATGCTTTCGAACATGGTGTTTTCCGCATCCGCCTGCCTGAACCGGCACCCGATCACATGGAACGAGGCAGGTCCGTCCGCATATCCGGCATCCGTACCCTACGCAGACGCCCAGGTGGACCACCGCGGCTTTTACCTTTACAGCTGGTATGAGGAGATCCTGAAGAAGGAGATCGGCAAAAGCGTACCGCTGCTCCTGATGAATGCGGGAATGTGGGACGCGAATGCCGGCATTTTCGACGTTGTGACAAAAGAATCCAAGCAGCAGTACCTGAATATTCTGAACCTGCTCCAGGAAGTCAATCTCAAGGGCGAGGGAAAGGTTCCCTCCTATATTCTCTCCTGCTGCGTCTACAAACTGCCTTCCACCGAATCGCTGAGCCAGTCAGCGGTCCCGGAAAAAGGCATCTCCGGCAATCTGTTCGGGACCGAACCGAAACTCACACCGGAGCCCCGCACGGACCTTCTGCAGGGTCTGCGGGAAAAATACCGATCCTTAAGAAATTTTAATTTCTTTTCGATAATAAAAAGAGTTGGCACGAATCTTGCAACTATATTCAAACAGTTGGGAAAAATTCTGTTTCAGGGGGAGAGCCTGAAGGAATATTTTCTCCTTCCGGAGGTGAACAGCCTGTTCACCGAAGAACAACTGAATGTGATCCGGCAGTATATCAAACTTCACAACTGTGCTTCCGGAAACGATTTGAACGAAGCATTGGCGTCTAAAAATGTCATCATGATCGACGACCAGGCTCTTTACCCGGCCTACATGCTTCGTCAGCTGCGGGACAGGGGCTGTACAATACAGACCGTCAGCCTGCAAAACCAGGGAGATTGAGAGAGGGCCCTATGGAAAATTATTACGATCAGCAGGATATTGTTTATAACAAACCGGTCATGAAAGTCATCGGTTTGGGCGGCGGCGGCTGCAATGCAGTCGATCGGATGCTGTCAATGGGTTACGGCGTGGACGACGTTGAGTTCATTGCCGCCAATACGGATCTGCAGGCACTGCAGCGCTGCAATGCCAACACGAAGATCCTGATGGGCCCGCAGCTTACCAACGGGCTGGGTTCCGGCGGCAGGCCGGAAGTCGGCGAAAAAGCCGCCATGGAATCTGAAGATGTACTGCGCGAAGCACTCAGCGGCGCAGATATCGTATTTCTCACCGCCGGCATGGGCGGCGGCACCGGATCCGGATCGATCAGCGTTGCCGCGCAGATCGCCCGCGAACTCGGCGCCATCACCATCGCAGTCGTCAGCACCCCGTTTTCCTTCGAAGCCGGCCGCCGCATCACCAACGCCCGCAGCCGCCTTTCCAAACTCGCGATGCACTGCGATACACTCATCACCATCCCGAACGACCAGCTTCTGAAGGTCTCCCCGTCCAACATCACCCTGCGTGAAGCCTTCGCTTATGCGGACGACGTTCTCCGCCAGGGGATCATGGGCATCACCCAGCTGCTTTCCGGCACCGGTGAGATCAACGTGGACTTTTCCCACATCCGCCACATGATGGCAAACGGCGGCGGCTCGCTCCTTTCCATCGGTTACGGCAAGGGTGAGGACAAAGTCGCCACAGCGCTCTACCAGGCACTGAACCACCCGCTCCTTGAGCACCTTCCGATCGAAAATGCCACCGGCATCATCGCCAACTTCACCGGCGGTGAAGACCTTTCCTTCGGCGAAGTCATGGAAGGGCTCTCACACCTGCAGCAGTTCTCCGGGAACAGCGCGGAGATTATCCCCGGTCAGATCGTGGATCCGAACATGAAGGACGAAGTCCAGATCATCCTGATCATCACCGGCATCGCCTCCACACCGCTGAAAGCCGAAACCGTCGCCCAGGCAGCAGGCCGCAGCGAATCCGTGAACGCCGGTGTCTATAATGAACACCTTCAGGCAGCCGCCCCCGCACCTGCGGAACCGGAACGGGAACCTGAACCGGCGATGGCCTACAGTGTTCCGGAAACCGTCTCTTACAAGACCGCTTCCGAACGGATCATCCCGACCGAACCGCTTGATACCCCGAGCTACACCCCGTCACCGGCAGCCAATGCCGCGTTTGACACCATCATGGAACCGCTCGGACTCAGCGGCATCGAATCTACATCTAGAAATATCTCCGAAAAACGCAGCGGACTGGAAACCGTCGATCTCGACACACCCACCTTCCTGCGCCGCCGCATGTAAGAATGGAGAAAGCGATGAGCAGTATCGTTGACACAGTAAACCGGGAAGTCTACAAAAACTATCCGTTCTACAAAGGCGTGAAACCGAAAGTCTCCGAAAACGCCAAGGGCGAACTGCTCCTGATTTATGAGAAAAATGAGAAGACGGCCGACGGTCTCTCTCTCCCCATGCAGCTGCGTGTCAAAGCAGATCCGCAAGGCGGAATCCGTTCGGTGTCAGGCTCAAGATAGACGTTTCATATCGACTCCTTACAAACGTGCCGGAAAGCTCCCTTTCCGGCACGCTCGTTTAACGGGAGGCGCCGGATTTATTTCCATATTCCGGGCTCTTTATTCATCATAATGGCAGAAACCCTTTTAGGAGAAGATTTCCGGCTCTGCCTGCCAGGCAGTTTTTTTTTCTCTTCTATAATAAAAAGACGGGCCCGGTTACGGGTCCGTCCTTTTGGTTTTATGCAGATTTGTTTACTGGACGCTGAAGGTCAGCTCGGCGGGGGTTCCCGCGGATGCCGTTCCCGAATATGGCGTCACGGTCAGCTTATAGTTCTTCCCTGAGGGGATCGTCCTGAACTGAATGGAGCAGGTGATCCCGTCGCACAGCGCGTTCTCACGGGTCAGATCCGCCTGAAGCATGGGGGAACCCGACGCATTTTTGATCTCAATACGGAAGATACTCACACCGGCACCCAGATCGGACCAGATGATCTTGTGCGTATTCGGATCCAGATAGCCGTTGTTTTCCGGCGTGATAAAGACGATCCCCTGCTGCAGCGTGATCACACCGACCGTAAAGGATGCTTCCGCGTATCCCCAGTAGCTGCCATTGCTCCCGTAGGCGGAAACGATCCAGCGGTAGGTACTGTTCCCGGTAAGGGAGGCATTCGGCGTATAGGAACAGGTCCCGGAGGAGCAGTAGGATGAAGGAACCGTCACGTCCATCAGGCTCTTTCCGGAGGCATCATAGAGGTTCAGCTGGTAATACCCCGCACCGGTCACTGATTTCCACTCATAATGCGGGTTCACCTCACTGATCACAGAGACCGGATAGACCGGTGTCGGAACAGTGTTGACGGAAGGAGTGACATATCCGGCCCCGTAGACATAGAAATCCAGCCAGGCGGACCACTGAGACTCGGCAGTGCTGTTTTTCGCCTTCACACGCCAGCTGTAATAGCCGGTGGGAAGGGAGAGATCCGTCACCTGATAGCACACGCCGTTGCCCTTGTACATCCCGTTCACATTGAAACAGGAATCCAGCCGTGCGCTGCCGGTGTATTTATCCACGACCTGGATCCGATACTGCGTGACACCGCTTTCAATATTCTCCCATTCAAAGGGAATATTGGACTGTGTGGTGATCGAACCGCTCGGCATATACGGTGACGGAGCCCGGAGCTGTGAAGAAACGACCCTGAAGCTCCACGTCTCAGAGACCGTGGACCCGTAGGCGTTGCTCGCAGTGACCTGCCAGCTGTAATTGCCTTCAGAAGGCAGGGTCGTCTTGACGATGCAGAGGTTCAGCTTGCAGGTCGAATCGGTCTGATTCTGGTGCAGCGTACCGCTGTTGCCCCGGTCATTCCACCAGTCAATGGCGTAATATTCGGCATTTGCGGACGGGTACCAGTAAAACCCCATATCACGGCTGTAGAGCGTCGCGTTCGGCTCCTTCAGGATCGGTTCTTCCGGCCGGTAGCTCGGTTTGGGCGTCGGAGCCGGGGAGCTGAACTTCAGATTGAAATTGGAGCCCTGCGAGATAATCGTCTCCACATGGCTGCCGACCGTCACATATGCGGTCACATACCAGGTCACGGTCGCGTTTTTATTGCCAAGTTCCGCATTGACCTTGCAGCTGCACACACCCTTGGAGCAGGAAGTACCGGGCACATTGAAGGTATATTCATCGGTCGAGCCGTTTCTTGAGATGGTGACAGTCAGTTCAAAATTAACATCCAGGTCCCAGTCATCGGAGCTCCGGCCGTATGACCAGCGGAAGGTGACCGGTTTCTTCGTCACGGTCTTGCCGTACTCCGGCTGGGTCAGTTCAAAGAAATCCGAATCGGGGTTTTCAAGGAACCACGGCGGTTCCACATAACGGAAACCCGGATCCTCAATGCCATTGTTTCCGGGATTCAAACCGGACACGCCGGTCTCCCCGCCGTGAAGGACTTCCGGCGGTTCGATGAAGCGCATCCCGTCGTCCTGGCTCGGTTTTGTCAGGCCGTCCGCACCCTCGGAAATGACAAACATGGCATTCGAAAGGGAGACGTCCCCTTCATTTTTTACAGGTTCGGCAGGCAGTTCAGCCGGTGCCGGGATCCGATCGGGATCCAAAAGTCCGCTGCCGGAAACGGCTTCGGACGAATACACGCCGCTGCCGAAAAGCACGGCGCAGATCATGACAGTCAGTAAGAAAATTCTTTTCAGGTCCATAATTCCTCCTTTGTCTATTATAGAACGGAATCAATTCCGATAAAGTTTCAGGAACACAATAATTATACATTCCCTATACATTCCCTGCCGCGATTCCGTCCCGGTCCGCGGTATTTTCCGCGGATTCGCATAAGTATTCACTGGCATAAAACCTGCAGCCCTACCAGTATAGTCCTTGCGACAGAGGAGGTATCGTATGCGCAGACTCGTAAAACTCATTCTTGTCTTTCTGTGCTGCATGATGGCGGTCCTGCCGGCAGAAGCAAAAGAAATTGACAGTTCCAGGATCCGGCCCGCGGTCTCGGCAGACCGCATCGTTCTCGGCACCGACGAACTGGAACTCGAAGTCGGGGAGACATATGTATTTCCGCTGGTGCTGGAACCGGAGGACGCTTCCGCGGTCCTGCTCCAATGGTACGCGGACGAAACGGTCATCCATGCGGACAAACAGAACTTTTCCGTCACCGGGCTGCGTCCCGGCAGCACCCGGCTGCTGGTCGAGACCCATGACGGCGCGGTCTGGGCGGAATGCCGCGTGACCGTCCGCGGGCAGGAGGCAAAGGACGCCTCCGCACTGAAGTCCGGGGCTGAACGGATCGTTATTGCCGAAAAAGACCTTGCGAAGTTCAGCGCTCCCGTGATGAAGCGCTATCTGGATTTCCTCAAAGCGGGGACCTACACGGACCCGGCGTTTGAAGGCCTGCAGAAGCGGATCTTTGCCGTGACCGCTGACGTCACCGACGGAAGTGAAGAAGCCGAAAGCCGCCGCGCACTGGAACTCGGCATGATCAAGGCATCCCCGCTGCCGGACCTGAATGCCGTATCCATGCGCGGGACGCTCCCGCAGATCCTGGCATTTGCGGCGGGCAATGAAGACCTGATCCGCCTGATCGAAATACCCGTGATGCGGTATGAAGACCGGAGCACTTCGGTTTCTTCTCCAAAAGCCCTCAATCTGGATAAAGGGCACGGTTTCCTCAATAATATCAGTTCGATCAGTTCCGCGCATGATCTGGGCCTGAAAGGAAAGGGTACCGCGGTCGCGGTGATCGACACCGGCATCAACAAAAATCATGAACAGTTCAAAGGCAGGGTCGCGGCAGAAGCCTGCTTCACCATGGACTACTATGTGGACGATACATTTTTCTATCAGCCGGTCTGCACGGGGAATTCCTCCGAGCCGGACGGTGCCCTGCTTAATTGGCAGATCATTGATCACGGATCCAATGTAACCGGCATCGCCGCCGGCCGCGACGGGATCGCACCGCAGGCGCAGATCGTTTCCATCTGCAACGCGCAGCAGTTCTGCGAACTGGGATCGGACGGTTATTATTACTGCGAACCCGGACCCAACATGGGAGATATCCCGGATATGTTCCAGTGGCTGATCACCAAACAGAAAGAATTCAAATCCGCGGGGAAACCGCTCATCAGCGCGGTGAACCTCAGCCAGGGTCTGCTGGCCCCGAATTCCGCCGGCAAACTGGACGGGTTCAGCAGCTTCTGCGACAGCAGCGATGAAGGGCTCATGGTCATCAACAGCTATCTGAAGAAGCTGCTTGAGTCGGATATCATCGCGGTTTTCTCTTCCGGGAATGACGGTTTCGATGATAAAGTTGAATATCCGGCCTGCCTGCAGGAGGCATATTCCGTCGGGTCCGTGGCGGTCAACTATCCCCAGATCCTGATCAGCAATTTTTCCAATCACAGTTCATATTCATCCGGCGGCAAATATCTGCTGGATATCCTTGCCCCGGGCGAGCAGATCTATTCCGCCGGGTACTGGGATCAGTATGTGATCATGGACGGCACGTCGCAGGCGGCGCCGATGGTCAGCGGAGCGATGGCGATCCTGCGGCAGGCTTTTCCGCTGCGGACCACGGATGAATACAAGTCCATGCTGCGGAACATCAGTTCCGTTTCGACGAAATACCGCTGTGCGTCCTGGAATGACTCCGGCACGTATCCGAGGGGCTGTGTAAGCTATTATACAGAACCGATCGCGCAGAAGAAAATTCTCAATTTTGCAGGCACTTCCAAATTTCTTCACATTGCCAACCGCTGGGTCATCGGCTACTCCGACGGTGTTCTGGTCAAAGTCCCAATCAGCCCGATCAACAGTTCAAACCCCAAATACACTGTTACTGCGGTCGATGTAAAGACGAACAAAAAGACTCTGTCAAATGTAACGATCGTTCCGACTGAAGATCCTACCGGCAAATATTGGAAAATCTCCCTGCAGAATTCAAAACTGGAGCCCGGCAGAATTTATAAGCTTCAGATCACACAAACCTCTCCGTATAAGACCAACACGGTCACAAAATACGCCACTCCGCTGCGTTCAGTTATCGGTGTAACTGCATCGCCAAAAAACAAAGCCGTGACGATCAACGGCATACCAGTTTCTTATTCGGACGGCACACGTCTGTTCATCCGCGAAGCTTCGGGCGGCAAACGGGTCGACACCAAATACATCACCGGCACCGATTCTGCTTTATGGACGAAAAGCGGTCTCACCAACGGCAAACTCTATGAAGTAGTCGCGAACTCGTATATCTTATACAACAAAACATACCTGTGGGGTTCCACTATTTCCAAGGTTTACTTCATGCCGCTCAGCACTCCTTCCGGTGCAAAAGTGACCTGGTCCAACAGCACCACCGCGAAGATCTCCATGACCAAGGATTCCTCCGTCAACGGTCT
>CADBKS010000050.1 GCA_902795255.1 uncultured Chloroflexota bacterium | reverse complement strand
TGATGAATACGCTGGGCCCGAGCTGGGTGCTGATCCTGATTGCCGCGCTGCTGTTCATCGCGCTGGTCGTCCTGATCATCCTGACCGTAACAAAGAAGCCCGGTTTTGTAGAGATTCCACCTGATGGTCCTGTTGGTGGGAATGGTGGGGATGGAACTAGCACCAGAATGGTCGTAGCTTATACGATCAGCCTGGAAGATATGAGCACCGGCCGCCGCTATACAAAGGAGCTCAGCAGTGATGCTTCCGCCATCTTCGGCCGTGTGGATGACCGCGCGAGCGGTGTGGTCGGCCTCGGCGGGGATCCGCATATCAGCCGGAAACAGTTCATGCTGACCGCTACGGACAATGATGTGTTTATCGAGCATCTCGGATCCGTGAACGGTACGTATGTGAACGGGGCCGCCATTAATGGACGTACCGAACTTAAGAACGGTTACCGTGTCCGGATCGGCCAGGTCGCCGGCGAGCGCGAATTCAGCGTAATCATCAGGAAAAATTCCTGACAAATGCTGTCCGGCTGGAGCCGGGATCTTTCAGAATAAAAAACAGAGACCGCCCGTACGCGGTGCGGGCGGCAGCTTATGGAGGAACACATGGCGATCAAGGTTTGCCCGAACGGGCACAGATATGATACGGACACAAACCGGACCTGCCCGTACTGCAACAGCGCGCAGTCTGACAGCAACTTTAACTGGTCCGAGATGGATGCGACTGAGCCTTCCAGAACGGAACCGATCGGCGGTTTCGGCGGCGGTGACGGCGGATACAGCGGAAAAACCGAACCGATCAATACCTACGGTGAAAATTTCGGGAACCGGAACAGAGGCGGCGGTGGCGCTGACGTGATCGGCGCGACCGTACCGGTGGATATCTCCGGTCAGGGTATCGGCGGGGGAACAAGCCGCCGGCAGACGGAAGATGATACCGCGCCTGCGTACAACCAGGCGGAATACCAGCACCAGCCGGTCGTCGGCTGGCTGGTCTGTATCGAAGGGCCGGACAAGGGCAAAGATTTCTGTCTGCACGGAGCCAAAAGCACCGTCGGACGGCGAAAGGACAGTTCCGTTATCCTGGCGGATCCGAAGATCTCCCGGGAAGGTTTCCCTGCTCTGATCGTTTACGATGACCGGAAGTCCCATAAGTTTTATCTCGCCAGCGGGGACGCGGCTTCCCACAATAATGTGGAACTGGGCGGCAATATGCTGCTGGGACAGAGTGTGATCAACCCTTATGATGAGATCCGCATTGAGGATACGGTCCTGGTATTTGTCCCGTTCTGTGGAGATGAATTCTATTGGAAAGAAGACTGAAACGTGCGAAGGAGCTGAACGATGGCATCTGAGTATTTTGATAATTATGACTTATCCTCCGCGGCCGGAGATAACATGAAGAAGGGCGGGAACAATCAGGACGGGACCGATAAAACAGTCCCCCTGACTTCGGAAAATGACTGGGGACAAACCCCGTCCCGGGAGCCGATACCGCCTTTTTACGGGCGCGGTCCTGAAGTAAGATCTGCCGGGAACCGCGGCCTGCGGGGCGCGGGAGCGGAACTGACGGAGATCTCCCTGCCGCCTTCGGTCCGGATCGATCCGGCGGTCGGCTGGCTCGTATGTGTTGACGGTGTTGACAAGGGCCGCTCCTTCCGCCTGGTGAAGGGCAATAACCCGATTGGCCGCCCCGGAAACGGAAAACAGTACGCGGTGTCGCTGACCGATCAGGCGATCTCCCGCAAGGGGGCTGCCGGCGTGATCGTTTACAACGAAAAAAGCAACCAGTTCTTCATCACACCGGGGGACCTGACGACGAACATCAACCCCTACCTGAACGAGGAGATCCTGCTTTCTCCGAAACTGCTGACGGCGCGCTCGACCCTTGAGATCGCGGGGGATATCCTGATCTTTGTTCCTTTCTGCTCGGATAAATTCGCCTGGAAATTCGAGGCGGAAGAAGAGGAGAAAAAACCGGAGCGGGCGGAGAAGGTGCCTTCCTCCGGAAAGGGCGGTACGATCGTCCGCTGCGACCGGGGACATTTCTATAATTCCGCGATGCATGACAGCTGCCCGTACTGCGCAGCAGAATCGGCTGAGAATGACCCTGACGGTCAGACAAAGATTTTCTGAGTCCGGTAAAGGGACGCTGATGAAAGGATCAGCAGGGGGCAGAACGCTCCGCGGAATTGATCATGGCAGAATGTAAGTACTGTTTCAGCCGGAATGGGGAACCGCACCTGGGCAAGTGTCCGGCAGTCGATCCGTCCAATGTCCATAAGGTCGACGGACTGATCCCCGGCACCATGATCGGGGACGGGCGTTACCGGGTCGGCATGGCGCTGAACCACGGCGGTTTTGGTATTGCCTATGTGTGCAAGGACACTCAGTTTGACCGCCGCATCGTGATCAAAGAGTTCTTCCCGAACGGTTATTCCCATCGGGATACGAACCGGACCAACACGGTCGCCTATCACAATATCAGCGGGGATGCGCTGTTGACAATGCAGGCGCAGTTCTATCGTGAGTATGATATCATGACGAAGGCTGCCTGCCCCGGGATCCCCGCGGTTTATGATTTCTTTACGGAAAACAACTCCGCCTATATCGCGATGGACTATATCCCGGGCAGGACCTTCAAGTCTTACCTGCAGGATCGGAAAAAGCCCATGGAGTGGTGGAAGCTGCGCAGCAAGTTCTTCCTGCCGCTGATGGACACCGTCGCGAATATCCACCGGAAGGGGATCCTGCACAGGGATATCTCGCTGGTGAACCTGATGATTACGCCGGATGAGCGGATCGTCCTGCTGGATTTCGGTGCCGGCCGGGACTTTCACGAGCCCGATACGGTGGAGCGGATGCGTTTTGCCAACAAAATGTACGCGCCGATCGAGCAGACGAATCCGGATCCGCGCTATCCGCACCGTCCGCGGACGGATATTTTTGCCATGGGGACGGTCTTTTATACGGCGATTACGATGCACTACCCGCCCAACGCGCTGGAACGGCCGCAGAAGGCAGTCGACTCGGCGCTGCTGTATGTGCCGGATCTGCCGGAACCGATCGATGACGCGCTGATGAAATCACTTTATTATCTCCCCCAGTACCGTTTCCAGACGGTCAGCGAATTTCGGGACGCACTGATGTCTGTGCCGGATCCGCGGGAAAAGTGGTTCGATAAGATAAAGTTTTGGGATGCCGTGCAGCAATAAGCATGGTGAAAGCGGGCCCGCGCTGAACGGTGTTTCGGCGCTGCCTGTAAGTCTGGAGGCATGACTTTGACAGGAAATATTTGCCCTGTATGCGGAAATGAAACGGACCAGTGGGGATACTGTTTCCACCACTGTCACTACTGTTTTAAACCGGTCGGACCGGATGGGGTCTGTGACTGCGGGTTTGAGTCTCAGGTCCGTCCCCCGATGACGCTCCGGGAGGGCTTTACCCTGGATAACGGCAAATATATTCTCGGTGCGGTGCTCGGCAAGGGCGGCTTCGGGATCACGTATCTTGCCTATCAGCCGGGGCTTCAGGCCCGTGTCGCTATTAAGGAATACTTTCCGAGTGATTTCGTGACCCGCGGCGGTTCAGACGGCAGGACTTTTGTGGTCAGCCATTCTCCCTATTACGAGCAGTTCCTTGAAAAGTTCAAAAAAGAAGCGGTCATTCTTGAACGCTTCAGCAGCGTCCGGAATATTGTTCAGGTCAAAAACCTGCTTGAGGAGAACAACACGGCCTATATCGTCATGGAATATGTCGAAGGTACTTCGCTCAAGCAGATGATCCGGGACAGCGGCGGGAAGATCGCCTGGGAAAAGCTGCGCGACCTGCTGGATCCGATGCTGGAGTCGCTTCAGCAGATCCATGACGGCGGGCTGATCCACCGGGACATTGCGCCGGACAACATCCTGATCGACAAAAACGACCGTCCCGTGCTGATCGATTTCGGTACGGCCCGGTTCAGCAGTGATTCCGGCGGTTCCGTGCCGGTCGGTAAAGACGGTTATACGCCGGTCGAACAGATGACCGGGGCGGATTCCCAGGATCCGCGGACGGATGTCTACGCGCTGGGGGCCACCTACTACAAGGCGCTGACGGGAAAAACACCCCAGAATGCAAAGTCCCGCTTCGGCGCCGACAGTCTGGTGCCGGTTTCGGAGCTGGAACCTTCGGTCCCGCGGAACGTCAGCGACGCGGTCATGAAGGCTCTTTCTCCGGATATTGACGGACGCTGGAACAGCGTGGCTGAATTCCGGAAAGCCCTGAACGCCATACCGTCCCCTCCTGTGCCACCGAGGATAAACCTGCTGCCCCTGCTGATCGCCGCGGCAGTGCTGGTGCTCGGGTTCCTGCTGTTCTTTATCCTCAGACCGAATTATCCGGAACATATCCGGGAATATATGGCCCAGGCCGAAAACGGCAGTGCCTCCGCGCAGGTCGCGCTCGGTGATGCCTGGTATACGGGCAGCGGTGTCAAACAGGACCCGGCGAAGGGCTGCGAATGGTACCGGAAGGCGGCCGACCAGGGCTACGCCGGTGGGGAATATGCGCTGGCGAAGTGCTATTTTGAGGGAACCGGGGTCGCGAAGAGCAATTCGGAGTATTTCCGCTGGCTGGAGCGTGCTGCCGGCCACGGGCTGGCCGCCGCACAGTACGATCTGGGGCGTTACTTCGAAACAGGCCTTGACGGAAATCCGAACCAGGCCCGGGCCGAATACTGGTATCAGCAGGCACAGAAAAACGGCTATGTTCTGCCGGATGACACCGGTATGGATACGAGAAATAAATAAAACGCAAAAAAAGGACGGACCGGAAACGGTCCGCCCTGTTTTATATGGGGAACGTGTGTTGATATGCTCAAAGCGATCAAAGGAGCGAAACCCGCTCCGTATCATAAACGGTTTCCTTATCTGAATGCGGGCAGCTCTTATTACAAGCCGGTGTGTATTGGTAAACCTGTTGACACGGGCAGAGAACCGGGGGTGCCGGGGGCAACGGGCGGTTTTAGACGGCCCGTGCCCCCGGCTAAACAAACCAGGCGCGGCAGGCAGCCTGTGCAAACACACGAACGACCGGGCCGCGCCCTGCGAAGCACAGACTTCCGATTGCCATGTGCACAGTGATCCATTCTTTTCTCAGAACCCGCCTGTCCGCCTCAGCGCCTCCGCCATTTCTCCGGCCGACCGGTATCTTTCCTCCGGGTCGGGACGGACCGCTTTCCGGATGATCCCCCGCAGGTCTTCATCAATATCGAAGTCCGCCTTCTCCACATATTCGCCCGTCAGACAGTAGCGCAGCAGGACGCCGGCCGCGTAAAGATCGCTGCGCCGGTCCGTCCGTGCGTTCATGATTTGTTCCGGCGGTGCGGAGGCGGGTGTGCCGAGCGGGACCGCTAGCTTCTCCCCGGCCCCTTCAAAACGCGCGATCCCGAAATCGATCAGCGCGCAGCTGCCCTGCGGTGTGACGATGATATTCTGCGGTTTGATGTCCAGGTGGAGCAGCGGCGGTTCGGTGCCATGCAGTGCCCGGATGAGCTCCAGGACCGAAAGGACGTATCGGACCGATTCGCTTCGGGAAAGTCCGGGCTTTTCGGGCCGGGATTCCACCAGGGCTTCCGGTGTGACGCCCGGAATATAGGTGCGCAGATAAACCGCGGCCGGCCGGTCCGGATTTTCCCTTTCCAGCCGCATCGGCCGGGGAAAGCGCTCCCGCAGATCCGCGGGAAGCTGTGGGAGGATGGCATTCAGGACCCTGTATTCATTTCGGAACTGGGCGATATCTTCCGGATCTGCGGAAGCCTTGGCGATGCACTGCTCTCCGGATCCCTGTTCCCGGCAGAGGTAGACTTCAGTGACGGCGTCTGCTTTCAGGCAGGTCAGTACGTCAAAATCCCCGGTCAGCAGATCCAGCCACTGATAGGATCCGGGGGCTTCCGGGAGCAGCGGAAAATTCATTTTTTGCCTGTGGTGTAAAGGGGAAGCTCGCCGGATTCGCTGAGCAGCTCATTCACCCGGCTCATCGTATACTGATGTTCAAGCGCGAAGATGAGGATCGAATCCCGGCGGATCTTTGGATAAAGGATGCCGGATCCGGCAAGGCTGAGCAGGAGGTTCATCTCATTGTATGTGGCTTTCAGGCAGAACCCGATCCGCAGCACCATGTTGCGCCCGGGAATTTTGATCCCGCTCAGAATGTGATAAAAATACGACCGGTCGATCCCGCTCGCAAGGATCATCTCCCTGGGTGAGATATGGTGCTCCTGCAGCATATCATAAAGGGTATCGGAAAAAACCGGATCCTTCCCGGCGTCATGCCAGGCGATGGCTTCTTCCGGTGTCTGGGCATTCCGGATGATGTTCAGTAAATCTCCGGTCTTTGTATAAATTCGGTCGCGCAGCATATTCTTATTCTAACCCACTCTTATTATCACGAAATCATTTGTTCGGAACAAGTCTGAAAAAGTCTCCTGCCGGGACACTGAAGCCGGGGCGTAAATAGGTATAATTCAAATGCCGCGGCATACACCGGAGTACAGGGTATGCCATTGGCTGTTTTTAAACCTGAGATCATTCATCCGAAAGCGAAATTCCGGTAAAAAATACGCCTGCACGCAATGGAACGATGCCCGTACTGCTTCAAGCCCCTGCCTGAAAATGGGAAATGCGACTGCCATTATACCGAAAGTGAGAACTCCCGGATCGTTGAGGCATTGGAGCCGGGGACGGTCCTGGGTGCCTGTTATCAGATTGGCGCGGTCCTGGGCAAAGGCGGCTTCGGCATCACCTATAAGGGCTTCGACCTGAACCTGGAGAAAGAAGTCGCGATCAAGGAGTTCTATCCCTCCGGGATGGTCGCGCGGGCTTCGATCATCAGCCAGTTCGGCGAGATCAGCGGCCCCAACGCCTCACGCGTGATCCCCCTCAACAGCAAAGACGCGGATGTCTACAACAAAAGCCTGGACATGTTCTTCAAGGAAGCCCGGGTCCTGGCGAAGCTGAGCAAGCTTTCCAATGTCGTCCATATTTACCAGATCTTCCGTGAGAACAACACGGCTTACTTTGTCATGGACTACGTCAGGGGAAAATCCCTGAGCCGTGTGATGCGGGAGCGTGGCGCCGGGGGCGGGTTCCCTGAGGAAGAGCTGATTTCGCTGCTGGATCCGGTACTGGGTGCGCTGGAAAAAGTGCACGCTCAGGGGATCCTGCACCGGGATATCGCCCCGGATAATATCGTGATCGATGAGGACGGGAACCCGGTCCTGCTGGATTTCGGTGCGGCAAAGGTCGAAAAAACCGCCGCGGACGGTTCTGAAGTCGAAGCCAGCACCATGAGCTCCGTTGTGGTCGAGAAAAAAGGCTTTACCCCCATCGAACAGATCGGCGGCCACGCGACGGTCCGCTCCGATATTTACGCGCTCGGCGCCACCTATTACTATCTGCTGACCGGGAAGATCCCCCCGGAATCCTATATGCGCGCCGCAAAGGACAACACCGTCCCGCTGACGGAGTACGGCGTCTCGCAGCCGGTCAGCGATGCGGTGATGAAAGCCTTCGCCTTCCGGGAACAGGAACGCTGGCAGAACGTCGCGGACTTCCGCAGCGCTCTGAAAGCCGCTCTCCAACCGGCTGAACCGCCAACACCGCCAACACCGCCAATACCGCCGGACGTCCCGCCAATTCCTCCAACACCGCCTACACCTCCCCGAAACAGGCTGCTGTTTTTGCTCATTCCGCTCCTGCTCCTGATCGGTGCAGGTGCGGCTTTTCTGCTGCTCAGAAACAACCGCCCGGCCCCTGCACCGGTGCAGACCGACACACGGCCTGTCCTGCCCGGCCCGGAGATCGCCGCTTCGGAGACGGCTGCCGCGGATGTGCTGCTGACACAGACAGCTGAGGCACTGGATGCGCTGCAGCGCCAGACGGATCAGGCCGCGGCAACACAGCTCGCGCTGATCCGGGAGAAAGCGGCCCGGACGGCGGCCGCCGCGGAAGAGATGACGCAGACGGCGGATGCCCTCAGTGTTCTTGAAGGATTCGAACGGGAAACCGCGCAGGCCGCGGTCGAAACGGCTGCCGCCGCGGAACACATGACACAAACCGCTGACGCACTTGCCACAATGGAAGCCCGGCAGACACAGACCGAACAGGCTGCCCAAACGGCCGCCGCAGAGCAGATGACAAAAACCGCTGACGCGCTCGGAACGCTCGATGCGCAGCAGACACAGACCGAACAGGCCGCCCAAACGGCCGCCGCGGAACAGATGACACAGACGGCCGACGCGATGGCTGCACTTGAGGCGCAGCAGCGTCAGACCGAGCAGGCGGCCCAAACGGCTGCCGCCGCGGAGCAGATGACACAGACGGCCGACGCGATGGCCTTGGTTGAAGAACAGCAGCGTCATACCGAACAGGCCGCACAAACGGCTGCCGCCGCGGAGCACATGACGCAGACGGCCGACGCGATGGCCCTGCTTGAAGAACAGCAGCGTCAGACTGAACAGGCCGCCCAAACGGCTGCCGCCGCTGAACAGATGACACAGACGGCTGACGCGCAGCTGCGTCAGACCGAACAGTCCCTGACCGAAACGGCAGCGGCGCCGACGGTGACGCCTACCCCGTCTCCTTCGCCCGTTCCGTCCCTGACGCCTTCCCCGACGCCGGCTCCGGATGAAGCGGAACCGGTCCCCGGAACCGCTCCGGAGGTTCCGGCGGTCTATCCTGCCGGCCATGTCTGGAGCCCCCTGACGGATCCGGAGATCCTGCCGGGGTATATCGTCCGGCTCGGAAGCTATGACGGCAGTACGGTCAGCTGGATCGTCCTGGATGCCATGGCGGACGGCAAACTGCTGCTGCTCAGCGAGAAGGTGCTGGATACGGCAGCGTACAACCCGGTGAACAGCATGTATACGGAGTGGGAAAGCTCCGGACTGCGGAAGCAGCTGAACGGGGAGTTCCTGGATGCGGTCTTCCCGGCATCTTCTCCGTACCGCGGCATCCTTTCACCGCTGAGACTTGAAAACGGCGGTTCCTATGACGCGGCCGGCAGAGCGGGATATGTGACGTCTTCCACCGAAGATACGATCTTCCTGCTCAGTGTCCCGGAGATGCTGCGCTATCGGGACATTCTGGCAGAGGCGGGCGATTCTGCTGACGGTTACTGGCTCCGTTCGCAGGGCGTTGACCGTACGCGCGGCGTTTACACATCCCTTTCTTCGGATGGGCGGCTTTCATTCATCGACAATTCAGAGGTCGCCAAAGTCCGGGGGATCCGTCCCGCGGCCGTGATCTCCGCTTCCGGACTGAAAGCCCTCTATCAGGAAGGCTGCTCACTGCTACGTGCCGGTGATTATGCCGGCGCGGCGGACCGGCTCTCCGGTCTGGAACACTGGAAGGATATCCTGGATGCCCTTTACGCGGAGCACCGGGGCGAAAGCATCGATTCGCCGGTCATGCGTTTCCTGCTTGAATATGAGGATGAGAACACATGCGCTGAGATCCGGACGATCGCGCTGTTTACGGATACTTTGCAGAACGCACAGGTGGGGGACACCATGCGGTTCGGCATCGGCTATGACCAGTCAGTCAAAACCGGCTCGAAGTTTAAAGGTCCGGCTCCGGAATGGATCCTGCTGGAAAAGGATGCCGAAAAAGCGCTCTTTGTCATGAAGGATGTCATGCTGCTGCAGCGTTCCCGCACTACCGGTGAGAGAAACTGGAGCAAGTCTTCTCTGCGGACCTATCTGAACGGCACGTTTTACAAAACCGGCTTTGATGAGATCACACGGGACGCGATCCTGACCACGCATCTTTACAACGGTGCGGACGTGCCGGAAACAGACGACCGGATCTTCGTCCTGAGCGCGGAAGAGGCCTTTTCGTATCTCTCTGATGCGGATCTGACCGCTGTGCTGAACGGGAAGCCGGATGCCGGTGCGGTATCCTGGTGGCTGCGCTTTTACGATGAAGTCCCGGTCAAAAATACTTACGCTCCGCTGATCAACAGCGGCGGCCGGATCTCCTTTGCTTCGTCGAACAAAACCAACGTTGCCGGAGGCCGACCGGCGCTCTGGCTGGATCTGGATCCGTTCGACTCCGAACCGGACCCGGTGCCGGTCATGGGGAACCGTTCCATGACGCTTGCGGACCGCCTCGCGGAAACGGAAGGCGACTGGTTCCTGCCGACATCCACGCCGGAAATGGCGGGTGCGGATCTGCCGTTCGGGGCACCGGAAGTGATCTCGATCACACAGGAATCCGGCGGGGATCTGACGGTCCGCTGGACAGCGGTGGGCGGTGTTTCCGAATACGCGCTGTATTACAGCACGAAGGAATCCTTCAAACCCGCCTTCCAGCTCGGGAAAACACGGGAAAACTCCCTGACGGTCTCCGTTCCGGGAGGCGCCGGGGCTGAGCGCTTCTTCCGGGTCAGTGCGGCCCCGAAGGACGGCTCCGGGAGCCTGTTCAGTGAGACTGTCTCCTTTACATTGGGCTCCGATCCGTATACACAGACTTATCGGGAAGCTCCGACATCTGTCCCTCCGACGCTTACACCCACGCCGACCGTTGTCATCCCGACGGCCACCCCGTCCCCGACGGCGGTCCTCCCGACGCTGACGCCTTCTCCGACACCCACGTCCGCACCGGCGCAGCCGGCTGAAACCGTGCCGGCCCCGGCACAAAGCGAAACGGTGGAACGTTCGGAAGATCCGTCCGGCGTGCTCTGGGATCCGTATACTGATTCGAAGATCCGTACCGGCAATATTCTCAAATTCGGGCGGTGGAACGGCGAGCCGATCCGCTGGACGGTGCTGGACATCAGCGACAGCGGCCGGATGCTTCTTTTCAGTGAGCAGATCCTGGATGAAAGAGCTTACCATTCGGTGAACAGTTCGTATACCACCTGGGAAGGCTCGGACCTGCGCGCCTGGCTGAACGGGCCGTTCCTGGATGAGGCATTCCCGGAGAGCTCTCCGGAACGCGCTGCCCTGCTGGATTCCCGGCTCGGAAACGGCGCGGCTTATGACAAAGACGGAAAGCCCGGGATCGTTACCCCCGCCACGACCGATCAGGTCTTTCTCCTCGGCGTTCCGGACCTGCTGAAGTACGGCGCTGAGATCACCGGGGTCAGCGCTGACGCGCCCTTCTGGCTGCGTTCCCAGGGCGCTGATCAGACGCGCGGCGTTTATCCGGAATATTCGGAGCGGACAGGGCTGACCTTCAACGGCACGCGGGAAGTGGCCAGGACCAACGGCATCCGTCCCGCCGTGAACGTTGATGTGAGTGTGCTGGAAGCGTTCTATGCCGGGGTCCGCGGATCGATCCGGGAAGGTAATTATGACGCCGCTTCGGAAGCACTGGCCGGTGTCGGGTGCCGGGATGATATTCTGGAAGCCGTATTCCGGGAGAACCGTACCGAGCGGCTGGATACGCCGGTGATGCGGTTCCTGCGTGAGAATGCCGATGCGGATCTGGCTGCCCTGATCGAAGAAAATGCGCTGTTCACGGACAGGATCCCGGATATGAATATCGGGGAAACGGTCCGCTTCGGCAGCAGTATCGAACCGGGGTATAACCCGATGCTCCTGAAATTTGAGGGTGAGGCCCCGGAATGGATCCTGCTTCAGAAGGATGCGGACAAAGCCCTGCTGGTCATGAAGGATCTGCTGATCCTGAAGCAGTACCGTTATACGAGCCAGAAAGGCTGGGCCGATTCTCTTCTGAACAGCTTCCTGAACCGTGAGTATTACACGAAGGGCTTTGATGAGCTGATCCGCGGCGCGATCCTGCCGGCACAGCTTTATAACGGTGAAAACGAAGCCCGGTCCGAAAGTCATATTTTCATCCTGAGCGCGAACGAAGCGCTGACTTATCTGCCCGGGGACGCGCTGAGTGCAGGTCTTCTGACCGACAGAGAGCAAAAGCAGTACCCGTGGTGGCTGCGCGTGGCGGAGAATGAAACATATGACGAGACAAAAGCACCTTATATGGCCGCGAACGGTACGGTTTCATATGATAAGGCGAACCGGGAGAAGATTTGCGCGGTACGGCCTGCGCTCTGGCTGAATCTCCATCCGTATGGCGGAGCTCCGGAACAGATGCCGGTGATGGATCTTTCCTCCATTGCGCGCCCCGAAGCTGCCCGTCCTGCTGCGGAAGAAACGGCCGTGCCGGAACGTGTGCAGCTTGCCGCGCCGGTCATCACCGGGATCGTGCAGCCGGATACGGAAGGACATCTGACGGTCAGCTGGACAGCGGTGGAAGGGGCTTCGAAATACAGCCTTTATTACAGCACCCGGGAAAACTTCCTTCCGATGATCCGCCTGGCCGAAACGACCGACAACTTCGTCACGGTGACGGTTCCGGGTGATCCCGGCGACACGGTCTATTTCAAGGTCCGTGCCTCGCAGACAGACGGTTCCGCCGGCCCTTACAGCGAGACGGCCGCATTCACGCTGGGCGCGGAACCGTATGGGTCCGATTCCGCGGAGCCGGGCGCGGTGCCGGTCATCCTTTCTGCCTCGGTGGATGAGACCCGGCGCCTGACGCTGCTCTGGACGGAGCTGGAAGAGGCGGACCGTTATACGGCCTATTACAGCACCGCGGCGGATCCGGACAACTGGCAGGCCTTCGGAAATTCCGTTTCGGGGGAGCTGACCCGGAAGATCGCGGACCGCTTTATTGGCGAGACGCTGCTCTTTACGGTGCGGGCCTGGAAAGGAACGGAACAGGGTGAGCCTGCCGAACCTTACCGGATCCGGGTCAACGCGGGGGAAACCGGTGAAGCCGTGACCGCTTCGGAAGATCTCGTGACGAGGGTTTCATACAGTACGACGGGGTTTACCGCGGCGGAAGATGTGCTGCTCTGGGGGTCGCCGGTCTTTTCCTATAATTCCTCCGGCGCTCCGAATTCGATCGGTATCCTCGCAAAGGGAAAATATGCGGTCCGGACCGAAAGCGGGAACAGCCGATGGGTCCATATCCGCACGGATTACGGACAGACCGCCTGGGTCTTTGATACGTTTCTGAATTATCAGCGGAGTGCCGGGCAGGTCCCCTTTGATTCGCTGCGGGTCGGGGATATCTTCGAATACGGATATTACGAACAGGACGGGAACCTCAACAACGGGAAGGAAGCCGTTGAATGGCAGGTTCTTGCGGAAGAGGACGGACGGCTGCTGGTCATCAGCCGGTCCGCGCTGGAAGCAAAACCCTATCACGAATCGGCTGTAAATGTCACCTGGGAGACCAGTACGCTCCGTGAATGGCTGAACGGCGAATTTTTGACAGGTACCTTCAGTGAGGCGGAACAGGAACGGATCGCTTCCGTGACTCACGGCAGCGCCGCGAATCCGGATTCCGGCCTTTCCGGCGGGAATGATGTGGAAGACCGGATCTTTATTCCGGATCTCGCGGAAGCGGAACAGTATCTGTCCGACCGCGACCGGACCGGTGTGCCGACGGCGTTCGCGCGGACGAACGGGGTGTACAGACGGAATACGAACGGGCTGGCCTCCTGGTGGCTCCGGACCCCGGGCGCTGCCGGAAATACCGCTGCTTATATTGATGATTGGGGTTCGTTCCAGAAATACGGAAAATATGTCAACGAGAAAAATGTCGCGGTCCGTCCGGCTTTCTGGCTGCTGACCGCTGAGGTGGTCGGGGCATCCCAAACGGCTGAAACCGGCACCGCCGAAGGGGCGGACAGGATGCTGATGAAGGTGCTCGGCACCGCCGGGACCGCTGCCGCGCGGGAGGATATCCTGCTGCGCAGTTCTGCCTCGCCTGGCGGGGTTGCGTTGATCACCATCCGCAAAGACAGTCCGGTTTCGCTGACCGGTGAGGCTTCCGGCCAATGGCTGAAAGTCACTGCCGCGGACGGTTCAGCCGGCTGGGTGAAAAGTTCTTCGCTCAGCATTGATTATGAGACAGCACAGGTCAGCCCGTCGGAACTGGCTGCCGGGGACAGGATCCTCTTCGGCCATTACGAACAGGATGCTGACATGGAAAACGGTCCGGAACCGGTCGAGTGGCTGGTCCTTGGCACGGAGGACGGATCGCTCCTGTTGCTGAGCCGGTATGCCCTGGACGCGGTGACGTATAATGACAGCACCTCTTCCGGGACGACCTGGGAAAACTGCTCCCTCCGCGCCTGGCTAAACGGGGCGTTCTATGATGCCGCTTTCAGTGATGCCGAAAAGAGCCGGATCATCCGCTCCGCACTTACGAATGTGGACAATCCTTCCTCCGGGGCGTCCGGCGGAAACGATACGGAAGACTTCGTCTTCCTGCTCAGTCCTGAGGAAGCAGACGGATTTTTCCCGGAAAACACGGACCGGCTGTGCAGCGCGAGTCCGTTTGCCGCGGAGAACGGGGCCTATGTTCACGGCGAGACCGGTATGTCGCCCTGGTGGCTGCGCGGGCCCGGCTCTGACAGCAGCTTCGCCGCCTATGTGAATCACGGCGGTTCTGTCAGCACCCGCGGTAATTATGTCGGTTATGACTATGCCTTTGTACTGTCGGGCAGCGGAACAAAGATCGCGGTCCGCCCGGCGGTCCGGCTGGAGATTCGGGAAGATGCTTCCGGCGCGGAAGCCGGATCGGAAGCCGGTACCGGAGCTTTGCTGTCCGTCAGGGCGGAAAAGATCGTGACGAACACGGTCGTCCGGACGGATTTCCTGCTGCGGAATGCTCCTTCAAATAACGCGGATGTCATGCTCGCGGTCCGGACGGGCCAGGACCTGTCATATTCCGGCGAAAATCAAAACGGATGGTTGAAGGTGACGACCGCTGCCGGCGTGACCGGCTGGATCACAGAAAGCGCGGTTCAGCTCGTAGAAGAGCAGTCGGATATCCCGGTGACGGAAGTGAGCGCCGGGGACAAGGTCTGGTTCGGCCAATATGAACAGGATGCAGCGGCTGGTCCGGACCCGATCGAATGGCAGGTGCTGGACGTTCAGAACGGCCGGGCCCTGCTGCTGAGCCGGTTCGCACTGGACAATCAACCGTATAACACCGAATTGACCGATGTCACCTGGGAAAGTTCCTCTCTCCGTGCATGGCTGAACGGAACGTTCCTGAATGAGGCATTCCGTTTGGAAGAGCAAATGCTGATCCCGGAAGTGACCGTCAGTGCCGATAAAAACCCGGATTTCGATACGGATCCTGGAAACAACACTTCGGATCGGGTCTTTTTGCTGAGCATTAATGAGGCGGAACGTTATTTCTCCTCTGATGCAGAGCGGCAGGCTGCCCCGACAAAATATGCTGAATCCCACGGCGCACGTGCATTTAGTGATGGTAACTGCCAGTGGTGGCTTCGGTCACCCGGCAATGATCAGATTCTTGCTGCGCGTGTCAATAATGACGGTCCCGTAAACGACTATGGCCACGATGTCAGCAATTCCTACGGCGCGGTGCGTCCCGCGCTCTGGCTGGATCTTTCCGGTACGCTGCACCAGTCCGCTGAGCTGGCTGTGACGGATAAAGCGGTCACAATCGAACCTGTCTTCGAGCCGATGGCTGAAGGAGGCCAGTCGGAAGACACAGCTGGAGGCGAAGGGG
>CADBKS010000049.1 GCA_902795255.1 uncultured Chloroflexota bacterium | reverse complement strand
GAATTACAGGAAAAATATAAGAGTCATAATGTGAGGTCCAAGAAAAATATAAATAATATTTTGCAGTCTCTCCAACCCGGTTTCGTCCTCGGCTCCTTCCAGCACGGTCGCCACGGAAAGAAGATAACTGCCTGGGTGGATGCCGGCGTTCCGGGGACGGTGATCTCCACGAACCGCTTCTTCCTTGACCGCGGTAATGACAACTCTGCCGAAGCGGCGAAACGCGAAGGCGTTGTCATTATCCCGCCGGTCTATGTGGACCCCAGCGCGGTGGTCGAACGTTCCGTGATCGGCCCGTATGTTTCCATCGCCGCGGACTGCAAAGTGACGAACTGTGTCCTTCAGGATACGATTCTGGACAAGCGCACCACCGTTTCCAACCTGGTCGCCCATGAAACCATGCTTGGCGCGGATGTGGACGCGGCCGGGACGGACCGCAAGCTCTTCCTCGGCGACAACTGCAAGGCCGAACTGTAGTTCAGCGGCTTCATGACCGGAAGATCTGCTGCCTGCCTCCCTGCGGAGAAGGCCCGCGGAGATATCCGGCCGGCTATGAAATATGATCGGAAGGCGGCTCTGCCGCCTTTCATGTTGTCAGGACAGATTTGCGGTTTCAGGTATAATTTGAGAAGCGGATCAAAGGGCCGGACCGGGCTGTTCGGTTCCCGCACTGCATCATCAAAGGTAAAGAGCGTTTGCCCATTGCGCGGCCGGCGGCTTATGCAAACACACGAATGCCCGTGCCGCGCCTTGTGTGAAGCACTCATTTTCGATCGCCGCTCGCATGACAAAATGAGCTTTTATAGGAGAACAATGGCGGAAATCAAAGGAAAAAACGTACTGATCACCGGCGGAGCCGGCTTCATCGGCAGCCATCTGACCGACACACTGCTGGCCGCGGGGGCTGAAAAGGTCGTCATCGTCGATAATTTCTTCCTCGGTAAGGAACGGAACATCGCTGAGGCGAAAGCCAATTATCCGGGACGCGTGACCGTTTACCGGGATGACGCGCGGGACCTCGGGACGATGAAGGCGGTCATGAAGAAGGAAGACGTGGAAGTCGTTTTCAACCTGGCGACGATCGCGCTGAATTATTCGTTTTTCAATCCCTTTACGGCTTATAAAGTCAATGTGGACATCGCCGAGACCCTGATGCACCTGATGGAGGACGGTGTGTTTAAAACGCTGGTCCATTCATCCTCCTCCGAGGCTTACGGGACGGCGGAATATTCCCCGATGGATGAAGAGCATCCCATGCACCCGACGACCCCGTACGCGGCCGGGAAAGCCGCGGCGGATCTGATGATCATGTCCTTTTACAACGTCTGGCATTATGACATTTCCATCATCCGCCCCTTCAATAATTACGGTCCGCGGCAGAACGATCTGGCCCTCGCGGCGATCATTCCGCTGACCGCACGGCGCATCCTGCATGGGGAAAAACCCGTTCTGGAAGGGACCGGACTGCAGACCCGCGACTTTATCAACGTGAAGGATACGGCAAGGGCTTTCCGTCTGGCGTATGAAAATGAGAAGTCCCGCGGGCATATCGTCAACCTGGGCTCCGGAAAAGAGATCTCGATGAAACGGGTCGTGGAAGAGATCTGCGCCTATTATGACTACCGGGGAGAGATCGAATACCGTCCCGGCCGGCCTGCGGATGTGCAGCGGCTCTGCGCGGACGCGCGGCTTGCTCGTGAACTGCTCGGTTTTGAACCCGAAGTGGACTTCAGCGACGGGCTCCGGGAGACACTCGACTGGTATAAACTGAACCAGCAGCAGGGCTGATCCCGGACACGGGCGGCCGGATGGATCATTCCGGATCCGAAGGAGCGGGCGGTACAGGGCGCCCGCTTCCGGTTTTAAAAAATTGTGCTGATGCTTTTGTGTTTCCGGATTTTTTTCACATAAAAACAGTGACAATCATAACTGAAAATGTTCCGGATTTCCAAAATGCGAAATTCATATAAAAAATTGACCAAAAAAGGCCGATTTTGATTTGACAATCGAACAAAGGCAAAATACAATAGAATTACGAAGGAGTAAAAGGAACCGATGCGAGACCTTTCATCCAAAGAAGACGGAGCCGGACTGATCGAGTATGCGCTGATCCTGATCCTGGTCGGGGTGATCCTTTATGTTGCGGTCACACTGCTCGGGCCCGCGATCTCAAAATTCATATCCGACCTGATGGCCTCGGTATGAGTGTTCCTGCCGGTTTCCGGAAGCTGGCCGGGCGGATCGTGGACTGGATCTTCCCGCCCGTATGCGTCAGCTGCGGAGCCGCGGGCGCCCTGCTTTGTGAGGAGTGCCGTTCGAAACTTCAGCCGGTGGAACCTCCTTTCTGCCCGAAATGCGGAAAACCGCTGCGGAAAGGAAAGCCCTGCCGGCTCTGCGGAAAAACGGAATTCCGTTTTATCGCCAGCCGCGCGCCGTTTATCTACGAAGGACCGGCTGCCGCGCTGATCAAGGCGCTGAAGTATAATGGCGAACTCAGTCTCGTTCCGATCCTTTCCGGGATGCTGCTGGATCTCTGGTCGGAACTGCACTGGGAGATCGACCTGATCGTTCCGGTGCCGCTCTCCGAAAAACGCAGGGCGCAGCGCGGGTTCAACCAGTCGGAGCTGATCGCGGCGGATTTTTCAAGGCGGATCGGTGTTCCGAAGCAGCCGCGGGCGCTGGTGAAAGTCCGGCATACCGCTCAGCAGGTCGGACTGAACGCCGATGAGCGCCGGAAAAACCTCAGCGGTGCTTTCGCGGCGGAAGGTCTGCTGGTCAAAGGAAAACGGATCCTTTTACTGGATGATGTGATGACCACCGGCACCACATTTGCCGAATGTTCAGCGGTATTGCTGGATGCCGGTGCCGGGTCCGTACATTGCCTGAGTGTGGCAACTGCCGCGCTGGGACACGGACCCCAGTCGATACTGAACACCGTTTAGTTTTATTTTTTGGAGGGTTTTATGGAAGACAAAATCGCAATTTATGGCAAGAATATAGAGATCTCCGATCGGATCCATGACTATGTCATCTCGAAGATCGGTAAAGTTGACCGCTTCCTGCAGGATATCGACGAAATTCGCGTTGACCTCTCCCATATGAAGAATGCCCGCAATGCGGCAGACCGTTATTCATCCCAGATCACCATCCGCGGCAAGGGGTATATTCTCCGAACGGAAGAGACCGCTGATGACCTTTCCGCTGCAGTCGATGCTTCCATGGACAAGATGACCCGTCAGATCGAACGCTTCAAGGGCAAGCGGGCGCGCGGCCGCGGTGACGGTACCGCTGTCTCCCAGACACTTCCGGCCGATCAGGATCACAGCATCGACCTGGATGCAAATGAAGAACAGCCGGTGATCGTCCGCCATAAGAAGTTCGCCGTCCTGCCGATGAGCGAGCTGGAGGCTGTCGATCAGATGCAGCTTTCTTCCCATGATAATTTCTTCGTCTTCTACAACGCGGATAAGGCAGCCATCAACATCCTCTACAAGCGGAATGACGGCACCTATGGCGTCATCGAGCCCGAAATTGCGTAATACCTTCGGACCGTAAAACAACAGTTCTCAAATAAATAAAAACAGCGCGGGGTATATCCCCGCGCTGTTTTTGGTTTAAAGCGGTCCGGCAGGGGCTGATGCCGTTTTTGGAGAAGGGTCTGCGGAAACGGAAAAAGTCTTCTGCAGGGACACTGATTTGGCTTCTGATGTGATTATAATTTTAGTGCTGTTCATGCACGTGAAAACGGCCGGACAGGAAATCCCGGAAGAAATCAGAACTGCCTTATGGAATTAAACCGCTGTCCATATTGTTTCAAACCATTGCCCGAAAGCGGGGAGTGTGACTGTCATTATGAGGAAAGCGACAATGCCCGGATCATGGAGGCTCTGCAGCCCGGAACGGTCATCGGTGCCTGTTACCTGATCGGCGGTGTGCTCGGGAAGGGTGGATTCGGCATCACATACAAAGGGTTCGACCTGGATCTTGACAAAGAAGTCGCCATCAAGGAGTTCTATCCCAAGGGGATGGTCGCCCGGGCATCCCTGGTGAGCCAGCTGAATTATGTACCGAGTTCCGAGGTCTCAAAGGTCCTTGCGCTGAACAGTAAAGACGCGGACGTTTATTCCAAAAGCCTGGAGATGTTTTACAAAGAAGCCCGGGTCCTCGCGAAGCTGAACAGTTATTCAAATGTTGTCCATGTTTACCGTATTTTCCGGGAGAACAATACAGCTTATTTTGTGATGGACTATGTGCAGGGAAAGGCCCTGAGCAAGATCATCCGCGAGAAGCCCGGAGAAAAATTTTCCGAGTCGGAACTGATTCCGCTGCTGGATCCGATCCTTGCGGTGCTTGCGAAGATCCACAAGGACGGCATCCTGCACCGCGATATCGCTCCGGACAATATCCTTATCGACGAAGATGGAAATCCGGTCCTGCTGGATTTCGGTGCTGCCAAGGACGCGGCGGCCCGGATCGAGAAAAAAGATGATGATATTGGCAGCGTGAGCTCCGTTGTTGTCGAGAAAAAAGGTTTCACCCCTCTCGAACAGATCGGCGGACACGCGACAGCCCGTTCGGATATTTACGCACTCGGGGCCACCTATTACTATCTCCTGAGCGGAAAACTGCCGCCGGAATCTTATATGCGCGCCCAGAATGATGACGTGGTCCCGCTGACGAAGTACGGTGTTTCCCAAAAGGTCAGCGACGCTGTTCTGAAGGCGTTTGCCTTTCATGAGGAAGACCGCTGGCCGGATGTGGCTTCGTTTCGTGAGGCGCTGAACGCGGCGGAAACGGAAACCGGTACTGAAACGGAGACAGACGGAGATACGGGATCCGGCAATGGCTCCGGCGGCAGCTCAGATGAGAGCGGAACCGGAAATACCGGCGGCGGTTCCGGTGATACGGGGTCCGGCAGCGGATCGGGCGGCAGCTCAGATAGCGGCGGAACCGGAAATACCGGCGGCGGTTCCGGTGATACGGGATCCGGCAATGGCTCCGGCGGAAGCTCAAATGAGGGCGGCGGATCCGGAAGTACCGGCGGCGGAGGTAAGAAGACTCTTTGGGTGATCATCGCGGTGCTGGCCGTTCTGCTGGCTGTCTGCGTATTCTTTATTTTCCGGAACCGTCCGGCAAAAACGGCGATGGACCGGCTCCCGGTTATGACAGACACAGCTGCTCCGACCGATACACCGGAAGGCGCCGTGACCGACACGCCGCTTCCGACGGATACCAATATACCGCTTCCGACGGATACGGACACACCGGTTCCGACGGAGACAAATACGCCGCTGCCCACGGATACCAATACCCCGGTGCCGACCGATACGAATACACCTGCGGTAACGGAAACACTGAAACCGACCCGCCGTGCGCGTATGCAGACCACTCCTGCTGTCTCGACGGATACCAATACCCCGGTGCCTACCGATACAAACACACCGCTTCCGACGAGTACGGATACGCCGGTCCCGACCGATACCGACACCCCGGTCCCGACGGATACGGACACTCCGGTGCCTACGGATACAAACACACCGCTTCCGACTGCAACCGATACGCCGGTACTGACGGATACAGCGACGCCGCTGCCCACAGCGACGGACACTCCGGTGCCGACCGATACCCCGACGCCGGTACCCACCAATACGCGCACCCCGACGCCTGCGCCGGTGACAGTTGAGATCGGGCTGGGGACCTCTTACTATACCATTGACGATATGTGGCGCGGGCTGCCCTCGAACAGCGGCAGTGTCCGGGTCCTGCTGGACAAGATCGAGCGTCTGGACGAATCCCAGATCATCCTGGTCCCGGAAGACAAGGGGATCACGGAGCTGATCCTTGACAGTGAAAAACCGCATACGGTGCAGGCTTTCAATGTGCGCCTGTATGCGAACGGGATCCCGCTGCGCATCGGGAAAAACCTTACGCTTTCCGGCATGACCGTTTTCGGTGGCGGATACGCGATCGGGAATACCGAAAAAGCGCTGCCCTCCTCCGATGTCGTGATCTACGGGACTGTCTATGACGTTTATGCCGGCGGTGAGATCCGCGGTGCGGGTGTGAACCAGGGCCGCGCTTCTGTCGAAACGGCGAACCTGGAGATCTATGGCAATGTGGTGCATAATGTATACGGCGGCGGCTACGCAGTCGGTACGGGAAGCGTATCCCATGTGGAAGAAAGCTATATATTCCTGGACCGCCGCGCGCTGGTCAGCGATATGCTCTATTACGGCGGTTTTGTCGGCGCACTCTGCCAGTACGGATCTGACAGCGCGGGAAGCGCGGATTCCTGCCAGCAGGAGTACGGCACGGTGACGATGGGCACGGTGTATGCGGATATCCGCGGCAACGTGAACAACGGCATCCACCGCAGCTCCAACGGGCTGTCCGTTCACGGACAGGCTGACCGGAACCGTTATTATCCTTCTTTCAGCTATGAAGAGACGGAAGCGTCAATGCAGCAAAAGGAAGCTTCCGACCCGGTCTATCAGGAGATCGTGATCGGTTACGGGAAGGATTTTGACCGGATCAGCACCGCGCTGCAGAATGCCAACATCGATCCCTCGGTCACGGATCTGACGATCAAAGTCGACAATTACTACAACTATACCGAAGCCTACGCGATCGTTGTCCCCTATCTCGGCAATTCGCTGGAGCGGGTGACCATTGACGCGGATATCCCGGTTTCGATCAATATGGCGAACCTGCCGATCTATGCCAACGGTGTGGAACTGACGATCGGCAAAAACATCACGCTCAACAATTCCACGATCTATGCAGGGGTCCTTTCAGCCGGCGGAACGGATAAAAAGGATACGGCCTCACTGGTGATCGCGGGTGAAGTCGGAATGGTCTACGCGGGCAGTTATGTCAGCTGCATGAACTGTGTATCCGAGATCACCGAATCCACGGTCGTGATCACGGGAACGGTCCGCAACCATGTTTTCGGCGGCGGCTATGTGGTCGCCACTTCCGCGAAGTCCGAGATCGGGACGACGACACTGGTCATTTCCGATACGGCGAAGATCGGCGGGAACCTGGTGATGGGCGGATCGGCTGACTACAAGTGCGCGAAGAACCAGATCAAAGGCGATGAGACCTGCTCAAAACCGGGCAGCTCTGTCGTGAAGCAGGTGAACGCGGCGGTTTACGCGGTGATCACCGGGGATGTGATCGAAGACGGGCTGGCGGCAAACAACGCCGGGTCCGTGGTGGAGAACCTGAATTATATCCAGGCGCCGGATGAGGGAATGATGCATGTCGAGTATCCGCAGGTCATTCAGGCCGGGGTATGGAACGGGCACAAAACGCTCAAACACGCAGCGCAGTCCATCATGTATCCGGGCGGCGATGTTACGATCCAGCTGGCGGATAACGTGACGCTGACGGACGATTTTCTCCTGCCGACCAACAAGGGGATCACGTCCGTGCGGATCGAATCGGTCCCGGGACGGAATTATTCGATCAAGCTTAACGAGCATGCGCTGTACGCCAACGGGGTCCCGCTCACGATCGGTGAGAACGTCACGGTCACCGGCGGGTCCGTGTTTGCCGGCGGCAGGGTCTTCAGCGGAAATGAAACCGTCCGGGATGCTTATCTGGTGGTCGAAGGAAATGTGAGCAGTGTGTACGGCGGCAGTTCCTCCAACGGTGTGGGGACGCGGAATGCCCCCTGCCGGATCACGACTGAAAATTCGACGCTGATCATCAAGGGCACCGTCCAGAACAATGTCTTCAGCGGCGGTTATTCGATCGGTGCCGGTTCGAAATCCTTCAGCACCGGCGTGTCAAAGGTCATCCTCGCCAATACCGCTGAGGTCCGCGGCAATCTTTATTTCGGCGGAAATTCCCAGAGCGAGATCGACACGGACCTGCAGTCTTACTGCAGTTCCCGGAAGAATTCGCAGCAGTGTTCGGAAGAGAACGTTCAGATCTCCACGACCGTCGAGATGACGGAAGCCTCCCTGTACGGGACCGTCTGGGGCGATGTGGTCCGGGACGGACAGTCCGCCAGGGAAAAATCAAGGGCGCTGCTGCGCGCCTATCGCTTCGCGGAGACAGATCCGGAGCTGATGGGCGTGGGTGAGACGCAGGAGATCACGGTCGATCCCTATCAGCCGGTCAAGACGCTTGCCAAGGCTTTTCAGAAGATCGCCTATACCGATGCGGGAACGGATGTGGTCATTTATCTGGCGGGGAACCAGGAGATCGATGACGATCTGGAAGTCCCGTATGATAAGAACCTGAGATCGCTGCGCATCGAGCCGTCCAACCCGGCCCAGGTCCGATCCCTGAACTTCAAGGGCCATTACCTGGCAGCCGGCGGTGTGCCGCTGACGATCGGGAAAAATATCATCACCGTCAACTGTACCGGGATCTATGCCGGCAAGCTGGTGAAAAACGAAACCGGCGGCAATGCCACCGATGCGAACCGGATCTCTGTGACCGCGGAGACCGCGAAGCTCACGATCCTGGGACGTGTCCAGTTTGTTTACGGCGGCGGAAAGGCAGTCGGTGACGCGGCGGAATCCCTTGTCGGCAGCAGTGAGATCGAGATCGAAGGGCTGGTGGAAAATGCAGTGTTCGGCGGTGGTTCGGCGGTTAACAGCGGCCATACGGCTGTCGGGGACGTCCGGATCCATATCGCGCCGGAAGCCGCGGTCAACCAGAATATTTACTGCGGCGGACATGCGGAGATCACCCAGGACAAAGGCCTGAGCCCGGAGATGATGTACTGCTATTCCAGCCTGGATGCCTGTATGCAGGAAAACAGCGAGGCCAACTGCCGTTCCGGCAATGACGTGTCGACCGGCCGCACCTGTGTGTTCCGCGTGACGGATAAAAACCGGCACCTGATGAGCCGTTCCGAGGTCGGATCCGTGTCCCTGAGCGTCGAAGGAAAGCTGCCGGAACCGGTGGAAGACCATATCCATGACTCCGGGATCCAGGGAATGGGCGGCGTGCTTTCGGTCGGCCCGGTCAGTTATCAGTAGAAATGCAGGGCGGGCGGATCAAAAAGTCTTCTGACGGGACACCAAAAATGCCGCCCGCTTGATTAAAATTTAGGAGGTTCTGAAGTTCTGTTGATCATCAGAAGTGCTGCCTTGAGGACCCGGCAGGTGCTCCGTTCGGACGTCTCTGCCTTCTCTTCCCCTGTTTTTATCGTAAATTCGCAGGAGCGGCACGTCTGTAAATTGCTGTTATGCATTCAATCAGAATGTTTTCCCATGCGGCAGCCGGCAGAACCTTCGGTATAGTGCCTGAAAAGACCGGATTGCCGGTCTGATATAAGGATCCGGGGGGCAGCCGCGGCTGTCCTGAAAAGGAATAAATACGGGGAATCGATATGGAGAAAAGGATTTACATGCTGCTGACAGTGTTGTCGGTCATCCTTTGCCTGTTCGGGGCTGTGAGTGCCGCGGAACAGGGCACCGGGGTCCTCGATCTGGTAAAGCAGAGCACTGTAATGATTTCTTCCGGGGATCCTGTTGAAAAGGGATGGGGATCCGGTTTTTTCATTAATGGTGAGCATGTCATTACAAACCATCATGTCATTTCTCCTTATCTGGAAGACGGAACTGCAGGCGGCAAAGGCTGGTGGGTCTCTGCCATAAATACGACTGTCCGGGTTTACTATTCATACCTCGCGAATGACTTCGTATACGGTATCGTTATGTATGACTGGCCGGAGGTCGATCTCGCGGTGATCCAGGTGGCGCCCGGGTATGTAAAGCGCCTGCCGCTGAAATTCCTCTCTGCGGATAAGGTAAGCAGCGGAATGGAAGTTTACGCGATCGGTTTCCCAGCCGTCAATTATTCCGGTGTGCTCGAACTCAGCGAACCTTCCCTTGCCGATGGCATTATCTCGAATATATCAACGGCCTCGATCTCGAATGATGCCGCTGCACTGGGGCTTGCTGCGGAAGTGAATTACCAGAGATTGTCTGTTACGGCAGTGATCAATCAGGGAAATTCGGGCGGGCCGATCGTTGACCGGAGAGGAAACCTCGTCGGCATTGCCAATGCGGAGGTAAGAGATAACGGGGCGGTCGCTTCTTTCGGGATCCACGTCCGGGAACTGATCAACCGTCTGAATTATGCCGGGATCAGATATTTACAATAGATCAGCAGGTGTGGCGTGCCTGTGCAAAGCTGCCGTTTTTCAGCCCGGGGAACCGGCGGCCCGAACTTCAATTGAGTGCCTGAAAGGGCCGGATTTCCGGCCTTGTAAAAGGAACCGGCGGCAGCCGCGGCTGTCCCGAAATTGTATAAATACGGAGGATCGATATGAGAAAAAGGATTTTCATGCTGTTGGCAGTTTTGTCTGTCATTCTTTGCCTGTTCGGGGCTGTGAGTGCCGCGGAGGAAGGCACCAGGATCCTGGATCAGGTAAAGCAGAGTACTGTAATGATATCTCTGGGGGATCCGGTTGAAGTCGGATGGGGCTCCGGTTTTTTCATTAATGGTGAGCATGTCATTACGAATCATCATGTCATTTCTCCTTACCTTGTAGACGGATTAGTGGGCGGTGAAGGCTGGTGGGTCTCCGCCGTAAATGTGGATGTCCGGGTTTATTATTCTTATCTTGCGAATGACTACGTCAATGGTGTCGTGGTTTATGACTGGCCGGAGGTCGATCTCGCGGTGATCAAAGTGGATCCGGGTGTTGTAAAGCGTGTCCCGCTGAAATTGCTCCCCGCGGATAATGTCTTCAGCGGAATGAATGTTTACGCGATCGGTTTCCCAGGTGTCAATTATTCCAGTGTGATCGAACTCAGCGAACCTTCCCTTGCTGACGGACGCATCTCCCATATCACAACGGCCACGATCCCGAATGTCGCCAGTGCGCTGGGACTCGCTACGGAAGTGAATTACCAGAGAATGTCAGTTACGTCCTTGATCAATCAGGGAAATTCGGGCGGGCCGATCGTTGACCGCAACGGGAACCTTATCGGCATCGCCAATGCGGAGGTAAGAGATAATGGTGCGATTGCTTCTTTCGGGATCCATGTCCGGGAGCTGATCAAACGTCTGAATGACGCGGGGATCAAATTTGAGTATGCAAAGTCCCAGAACAGCCTGATCCTCTGGATCGCGGTCGGTGTCCTTGGTGCGGCCGTGATCGCTGCCGCGGTCATTCTGATCCTCAAAAACAGAAAAGCATCGAAGAGCTCCGACAATGTCACTCCTCCGTCCGGCAAGGCTTCGGTCCAGGGCCTTTCCGGTCAGTTCAGCGGCATCAATAAACCGCTCAGCCGGGAGAAGGATACCGTGTTCGGTGTCGATGGCTCCGTGTGCAATGTCGTGTTTGAAAAGAATGTCAGGGGTGTCAGCAGAAAGCACTGCCGCATCCACTTCAGCAACACACATCAGTGCTTTATCATTCAGGATCTCGGATCGACGAACGGTACCGTTCTGGTGCGCGGTTCCCATCAGCGGCAGGTCCCGACCAATTCCGGTCTGGCACTGCAGAACGGGGACCTGATCTATATCCCGAACAAAGATAACAGCTTCCGGGTCAATTTATGAGAACGCTGCGGATCATTGCACTCCTGTTTGTTCTGGGGATCCTGTTCATCACCGGCACGGTGATGAACGGGGCTGTCTCCGGACGCGTGTATGCGCAGGAGGGGGATGGACAGAGTTTCGTCCCTGGCGGCACGGTGCCCGGAGACGGGGAACAGCAGCCGGAAGAACCGGCTGAACTTCCGGATGCCGATGTGGTAGCAGCGCCGGCTGACGAAAATCCGTCCGGACCTGTACTGGCTGTGAACAGCGTGATCAGGTTCGGGCATGACCCTTATGGCCAATCGGATCCGATCGAATGGCAGACAGTGTACGTGGACGAAGAAAACCACCGGGCGCTGATGCTGAGCAGTCTTGTGCTTTGGAATGTCGCATATAATAGTGATCCTGTTGACCGTATCCGGTGGGAGAATTCCACACTGCGTCACCATCTCAACGGGACGTATAGCGGCTACTTTTTGGAAGATGCCTTCGATGAGCCCGAACGTTCGAATATTCTGGAGACGGACTATCATGATTATCCTCCAAACGGCATATACAACACAGATCGGATCTTTGTTTTGAGCCGGGAGGATATTGAAAGATACGGTCTCGGTCCGGAAGTCCTGGTTTGCGGTTTTACCCCGGCTGCTGAAAGCAGACACTGGCAGGGAAACAGCGATAATGCTGTCTGGTGGCTGCGTAATGACGTCGAAAACGATGGAAATGCGTATGTGATCGATGAAAACGGTGATATCGGCGTCAGAAAAACCAATGATGAAAACGTATTTATCCGGCCGGCATTCTGGCTTGATTATCAGAAAATCGGATTTGTGTACGTGTCGGAGGATGCTTCGGAAGCTGCCGGTATGGAGACCTCCGGCCGGGAAGATGCCGTCGGGATCTCCCTTGTCAACCCGGTCACCGGCAGTACGGAGGGTGCTTCAGATATGGAACCTTCACCGGACGGGCAGGATGCGCCGGGCGATGAGATTTCTCAGAATACGGAAATCGGGTCGGACGGGCAGGATACACCGGGCGATGAGACTTCTCAGAATACGGAAACCGCACAGGACGGGCAGACGGCACCTGCCGGTGAGCCCTCTCAGAATACGGAAACCGGGCCGGACGGGCAGGATGCACCGGGCGATGAGACTTCTCAGAATACGGAAACCGCACAGGACGGGCAGACGGTACCTGCCGGTGAGCCCTCTCAGAATACGGAAATCGGGCCGGACGGGCAGGATACACCGGGCGATGAGACTTCTCAGAATACGGAAACCCTGCAGATCGAACAGACTGGACCGGGCGATGAGACTTCTGAGAATACTGAACGGATGGAGCTTATGATGCCGGCACCGACCGAATCGTTCCCGGTCTCTCCCACACCGACAGCGGTTCCGGATGATTCCGGGACCCGCGGACTTTTGGACCGCCCGGTCATTCTGCTGCTGATCTGTTTCGGGATCGCAGCAGTCGGCGGCGGTGTATTCATTGCTGCCCGTGGTCGGAAAGCTGACAAAGATCTCGCAGGGAACATTCCGGCGGATGCGGTCGATGACAACTCCCTGATGGCTGAAAATCCGCTTGCCGTCACCACTTCGGTCATCGTCCGGGAGGGTGCTTACCGGATCGCCGGCTGCAAAGGGCAGGGAAAACGGGACTACCAGGAGGATGCACTTTGGTTCAGTGCCGACCCGCAGCCCGGGGAACCGGTCTGCGCGGTGCTGGCTGACGGCATGGGCGGAATGGAAAACGGCGCGGAATCGTCCGAGACGGCGATCGAGTCGGTCCGGAAACGTGTCGAACACATTCAGACCGACCGGGATATCCCTTCCCGTCTGTGGAAGATCAGCAATTCCGCGAACAGTGAAGTGTATGAGATGAATTCCCGCCAGAACAAAAACGGCGGAGCGACACTGCTGATCACCTTTATTGTTGACAATGAACTGTACTGGATCAGCGTCGGGGACAGCCGCATCTACCTTTACCGGGACGGGATGCTGGCTGCGGTCAATGAGGAACATGAGCTGGAGAACCGCCTGTACGCGCAGATGCTGGACGGTGAACTCTCCCTTGCGGATGTCCGGGATATTCCGAACCGCGAACTGCGGAAACTGACTTCCAACCTCGGGCGGTCTTCATTGCCGCTGATCGATCAGAATTTTGTTCCCTACAAACTGAAGAAGGGGGATAAGATCCTGCTTTGTTCGGACGGGGTCAGCGGAACGCTCAGTGAAAATGAACTGCTGAAATGTCTCAGTGATCCGGATCCGAAGGAGAATTGTGACCGGATCGCGTATATGATCGAGGATAAGAGCAAGCGCGGTCAGGATAATTATTCCGCGGTCGTGGTGGCCGTTGAGACGGAGGGCGCAAAGTGAAGATCGACGGATACTCAATCGTATACAGCGGGCTGGAACAACGTGCTTATTTCGCCGCGGCTACAGTTGATGGCCGGTCTGTCTGGGCGGCTGCTTCCGGGAACCGGGAGACCGCTGCGCTCCGGCTGATCACCGCTCTGGAGGATCTGGACAATGCCGGCAGCGGTCCGGCTGCGCCGGATGTGGAAGAGATTTTTTACAAAGCCCATGCGGATCTGCTGCGCATGGATACGGTCGTATCCGCGGCCGGTGTTTTCAGCGATGGCAGTTCCCTGAATTTATTCAATATCGGAAATGCCCGGGTCCTTGTCTTTATGGACGGCTATATGGTCTTCCATACGGATGATCACACAGAGGCCTACGAGAACGACCGTGTTACGATGGCCGCCAATGCCGCGGCTTATGATTCGCTGCGCGGCCTGAACGGCAGGCTGGTCCTGACGCGCGGGCTCGGTCTGAAAGACAGCGAACCGCTGCAGTTTTATCCGCCGGTCCCGCTGCAGAAAAACCTGGCGGTGCTGATCTGTACGGAGCGCTTCTGGCGTTATCTGAGCGTGATGGAAATGGAACTGGATTACCGCAAGGCTGCGGGGCCGGAAGAGTGGCTGAAGATCATGACCCGCAGGGTCCTGATGAAGGCCGGTCATGAACTGGATGATGGAAATTTTGCCGCTGCGGCGGTGATGGCGGAAGACTGAAAAGCTTCCCTGAAAGGAGAAAAAAATGAAAAAATGGTTTCTCGGTTTATTGATTCTGTTTGTGTTGTGTTTTGCGGGCAGCTGTCTGGCAATTGATGATTTTACGGTCACGGACCATGTTTATGATCCGGCATCGAAGGCCTTCGGGCTGATCATCAACGACAACCGCGCTTCCGGTACGGAAGCGAACGCGGCCACGGCTTCTGTAGAGGGTGTGGCTGCTGAGAATGTTGAACTGAAAACCCTCGCTGACAGCGATGTGCCGCTCACTTTTGTCTTTGTCGTGGACACAACGACCACCAACTACGGAAATCAGAAAAACAGGGCCTTTGAAATCGCGGACGCGGTCTCCTCACTCCGAAGCGGTAAAAATGACAGTTATTATCTGATCACTTTTGATACCGAGCTGCATGCGGCGGTCGGCCCGAAGCAGCATCCCGGGGATATTCTGAAAGATATCAGCTATTCGGTCGCGGGTGTCGGTGATTACTCCGAAGCGCTGATGAGTGCTGTCAAGCTCCTGGATAGTGAGCCGAAATCTTCGCTCCGGAAAAAGGTCATCGTCCTGCTTAGTGACGGTTACCAGGTCAGTTCCCCGCGCTACAGCCAGACGGATCTGGTCGCAAAGCTGCGGGATGCCGGATATCCTGTTTTCAGCTGCGGTCTGCTGCGGTCTGAAACCGGTATTTACGAAGAAACCATGCTCAGCAATCTGAGCGAGATCAGCCGGGAAACAGGCGGTCTGTATTTTTCCTATAAAGGAAACGAAACTGCCGGGAATACGGCGCCGGGTAAAAGTATCGCGGACCGGATCCAACGCTCCATGCTGCTGACCGGTGTGCTCGGCGCGGACTATACCAAGGCGGAACCCGGATGGGCGGAACTGAATATCCGGCTGATGCGGAATGAAGCCGATGTCGCTCAGCTTAATGCGGCGGTCAACATCACCGAAGCGATCCTCCGCGGCGCTGAACCTTCTCCGGACAATCCGGAACCGGGCCCCGGCCCTGTCGATCCTGGTGACATTTGCAAAACCAATCCTGATGATCCTTCCTGCGTTTCCGCTCCTATCAGTTTCTGGGAAA
>CADBKS010000048.1 GCA_902795255.1 uncultured Chloroflexota bacterium | reverse complement strand
TATTCAGGTCCGGCAGCATGCTCCCGATAAGCATTATGCTAAAGCTCTTCGGCTCCACCTGCTTAGCAGGTGGTTTTCTCTACCATGAATAAAAAAGGGAAGCTCACTGAGCTTCCCTTCTTTGTCATCAGAAATGTCCGGGAGGACTATTTGATCTCGACCAGTTTTCCGGTCTTGAATGATTCCGTCGCGGCAAAGGCGATCCGGGTGGATGCAGTGCCGTCCGTTACCTTAACATCCGGTTTGCGTCCGGTACGGACACAGTCGACGAATTCAGCAACTTCCGCAAGATAAGCTTCCGCGAAGCGTTCCGGAAATGCCTCTACACATTCTGTCACCACACCGTGTTCATTGTAAAGCAGGGCCAGATTCTTTTCCGGAATCGGGGAAATGCGGATCGAGCCTTTCGTACCGACAATTTCCGTTTCAATATGATAACCGTGCGCAGCGGTCCTGCCGGTATGTACGATCCCCATACCGCCCTTTTTGAAGTGGAAAAGCGCACAGCCGGCTTCCGCGTCGCCGAGCTCGGCGAACTGCGGGAACCCGTAGCTGGAACCGATCGCATAGACAGTTTCCGGTTCATCATTCAGGAACCAGCGCATCAGGTCGATATCATGGATCGCCATGTCAATGAAAAGCCCGCCGGAAGTCGCGGCAAAGCGCAGTGCGCCTTCCACAGACTTCACCGGATCCACACCCACAGCCTTGACCAGATAAGGCTCACCGATCTCACCGGCTTTGATCTTTTCCATGGCGTAAACATAGGAGGGATCAAAACGGCGCATGAACCCGAGCATAAAGACTTTGTCCGGGTGGGCATTGACCGCCTTTTCGGCTTCCAGGCATTCTTCCACATTGACGCCCAGCGGTTTTTCGCAGAAAACATGCTTGCCCGCATCCAGGGCTTTTGAAAGCTGGGAACAGTGCACGCCGCTGGTCGTGACGATCGCGACCGCATCAATGTCGGCATTTTTGAGCATTTCATCAAAATCCGTGTAGCAATCCGTGACGCCCAGTTCATTGCGGGCGAAATCAAGCTCCGCAGGAACGATCGAGCAGGCGGCGGTCAGTTTCGCGCCGGGGATACGGAATGCAATATTTTTCGCATGGATCTTACCAAGCCGGCCAAGTCCGGCAATACCGATTTTCAAAGTTTCCATTTATTCACCTTTTCAAAATATAAGCACCGGCATCAAACCCCGATACTCGACATGGCCATGATCCATGTCTCGTATTTTCAGATCTGCGCCGGTGCTGCATTTACTGATTATTACTTATGCTTTGCGGGCATTCTTGCGCATGTCAATGACAACGCCGAGGATCACAACGAAACCTTCAACGATCTGCTGCCAGTAAGCTTCGATCCCGAGGATCGTCATCCCGTTGCGGAGCACGGAGAAGATCAGCGCACCGACCACAGCACCCCAGACCGTACCGATACCGCCCGACTGGGAAGTACCGCCGATGGTGGTGGAAGCGATCGCGGTCAGTTCATAACCGGTCGCAGCGCCCGGATGAGCGGACTGGGTTCGGCCGACGAAAACGATCGCCGCGACACCGGCCAGCAGGCCCATGTAAGCGTTGATCAGCAGGATCATTTTCTTGACGTTAATACCGGAAACCTCAGCTGCCTGCATATTGCCGCCGATCGCGTAAACACGTTTGCCGAAGCGGGTGTTGTTCAGCAGGACCCAGGTAACAGCAATACAAATGAGGTAGATCAGGACCGGCATCGGCAGAAAACCGAAAACGCGTCCGGAACCGATCGTCTTGAATGCAGGGACAAGACCACTGACCGGTTTACCGCCGGAATAAAGCAGCGCGAAACCGCGGGCGATCGTCTGCATACCGAGGGTTGCGATAAATGCAGGGATCCCGGTGAAGGCGATAAATGAACCGTTGATCAATCCGACAACGACCCCGATCAGAAGCGCGGCCAGGATCGGGACGATGATCGGCAGTTCGGGAAGGTTCGGGAACATCTTGCCGGATGCCGAAGCTTTCTGACCGAAGCTCGCACACACGACCGCACACAAAGCCAGTGTGGACCCGACCGCAAGGTCCGTGCCTTTACCAATAATGACCAGCGTCATACCAAGCGCCAGAATACCGAAAATACAAGCCTGGAGCAATACATTCATCAGGTTGCTGGGCTTTCGGAAATTCGGACTGACGATACAAAGCGCTGCAACCATCACGACCAGAACCAATACGATCCCGTATTTGGATAAAACCTCTTTAATCTTCATCTTCTACCTCTGTCTGTCTAAAAATCATCATCCGTACCGGTTGCGTAGCGCATCAGTACTTCCTGTGTAACATCAGGGCCGTTTTCGAGAATACCCGTGATCTTTCCCTCATGCATAACAACGATCCGGTCGCTCATGCCGATCACTTCCGGAAGCTCGGAAGAGACCATGATGATGCACTTGCCCTGATCTGCGAGCTCGCTCATCAGCTGATAGATCTCCGCTTTCGCGCCGACATCAATACCGCGGGTCGGTTCATCCAGGATCAGCACATCCGGTTCGGTCATCAGCCAGCGCGCCAGCAGGACTTTCTGCTGGTTTCCGCCGGAAAGATTCATGATCTTCTGCTTCAGGCTTGGGGTCTTGATCGAAATCGCTTCAACATATTTTGCACAGGCTTCATCAACAGCCTTCTGGTCCACCAGACCGAGCCGTGTCAGATATTTATCATAGTTCGGAATGGCGATGTTTGTGTCGATGGAAAGCAGCGGAAAGATCCCGGTACCGCGGCGGTCTTCCGTCAGGAATGAGATCCCCATGTTGATCGCTTCACCGGGGTTATGGATCTCAACCGGCTTCCCGTGCAGATAGATCTGCCCTTCCGTATGCGGACGGATACCGAAGATGGTTTCCATCACTTCCGTACGGCCGGCACCGACCAGCCCGGCAAACCCGAGGATCTCACCTTTGCGGACCTGGAAGGAAACATTTTTGAAATACTTATGATGGGAAAGCCCCTTGACCTCAAGGACCACGCCTTCCTTATCGGTATCGATCTTCGGGAAAAGATCATCCATCGGTCGGCCGACCATCATCGCGATCAACTGTTCCGTCGTAATATCCTTGACTTCAGCCTCACCGACATTTGTCCCGTCACGGAAAACTGTCACTGTATCAGCCACTTCGAAAATCTCTGCCAGACGGTGGGAGATATAAATGATCGAGCGGCCTTCCGCTTTCAGACGGCGGATGATCGTGAAGAGCTGCTGTTCCTCGCGTTCCGTCAGAGAGGATGAAGGTTCATCCATGATGATCAACTTCGCATTGTAAGAAACCGCCTTTGCGATCTCGACCATCTGCATCTGTGCAACGGTCAGCCCGGCCATCAGTGTTTTCGGGTCAATATCCAGATCGATCTGTTTCAGGACCGCTTTGCTGTCTTCATACATCTTCTGATGGTCCACCAGACCAAAACGGTTCACCGGTTCGCGTCCCAGCCAGATGTTCTCCATGATCGGCCGATAGGCGACCGGAGACAACTCCTGATGGATCATTGAGATCCCCATGTTCAGCGCATCAGCAGTGTTGTACTTTGAAATGGATCTGCCGTCAAAAATGATCTCCCCGGAAGTCACCGGCTGGATCCCGATCAGGCATTTCATCAGGGTCGATTTACCCGCACCGTTCTCACCGACCAGTGCATGGACTTCGCCCCTTTTTACATTCAGGTTAACACCCTTTAATGCTCTGACACCCGGGAACGTCTTCTCAACGTTTACCATTCGCAGTAAATATTGATCATTATCCATTTGCCCTCCAAATGTCATTATCCTGTTCAGAAATCAGGAACGGGAAACAGGAAACATACTTTTTCCGGAATTTTTCCTGCTTCCGATCTCCCGTTCCTTATTTCCGGGCCTTTTTACAACAGCAGAGGGGGGAGTGATACTCCCCCCTCCATGAATCATTCAGACTTATTTGTATTCTTCAACATTTTCAATGCTGACAGGAACGAACGGGACGACGGTCAGTTTTTCAACTTCTTCACCCTTCAGCGCTGCAAGAGCAACACCCATGGCGCCTTCACCCTGGCCCTTGCCATCCTGCTTCACGGAGCAGTCAAGGCGGCCTTCTTCGATCGCGACAACAGCATCATCGATGAGGTCAACACCGGCGACGACGACTTTGTCTTTCATGCCGGCAGCTTCAAGAGCTTCAACAGCACCCAGAGCCATTTCATCGTTGTTGGCCATGACGGCGCAGAGTTCATCACCGTAGGTGGTGATCCAGTTTTCGGTGATGGACATACCCTGGTCGCGCTGCCAGTTACCGGTCTGTTCCGCAAGGAACTTGTAGCCGGCGAGTTCATCGAAGACTTTCTTGTTGCCTTCAGTGCGCAGCGGGGTAGCAGTGTTGGACAGCTGGCCCATCAGAATGACATAACCGCATTCGGCATCGGCACCGACTTTTTCAGCAACATACTGAGCCTGGTACATACCGGCATCGATTTCGTTGGAACCGACATAGTAAACGCCATCCGGAATATCGGAACCGTCATCGGCAGAGAACGGGTTGCGGTTGACGAAAACAAGCGGAATACCGGCTTCGGCAGCCTTGTCGATGATCGGATCAACACCCTGCGGGTTGACAGCGACGACAACCAGAGCGTCAACGCCATCGGCGATGAAGTTTTCGATGTCGCTCATCTGTTTCATTTCATCGTCGCGGCCATCAGCATAGACGAATTCAATGCCGTTGTCTTTCGCGAACTGTTCGGCATATCCTTCAATAACAGTCTGGAACGTGTCATTGAAGTTATTGCAGGCATAACCGATCTTGAACGTATCCTGCGCACCGGCAACACAAACCATGGCCAGCGCAAGAAGGACGACCAACAAAACAACACTCTTCTTCATTTTTTTCTCCATGTGAAAATCTGTTTCAACCGTAAACGTTTACGGCTTAATCAACTTTATAATTGTATCAGTTTAAGACAATACGCAATACCTGACAAATGTCAGGTATTGCGTATTATTTTCACATAAAATTCATGTGACAAACCGTATGAAATCATCACTGCCGCAAGACAGCAGCAGGCGTTATCATCCGTGTTGATTTGCCTTATGCTTTGGGCGTACGTCCGCTCACGAGCAGGTCCAGCGCTTCCAGATAGGAACCGAACCCCTTGCCCATGAAAGTTGCAATACACGCCTGCCGGATATAGGAAACCTGCCGGAAATCATCGCGCGATTTCACATCCGACATATGGACCTCCACTGTCGGGATCGCCACAGCCTTGACGGCATCAAGGATGGCGACCGATGTATGGGTATAGGCAGCGGGATTGATGATGATCCCGTCCGTATCGGGATATGCCGACTGGATCGCATCCACCAGATCGCCTTCATGGTTCGACTGAACGAAGCTGATCTCCACGCCCAATTCATCCGCGCGCTGCTGCAGAACGGCAACAAGATCCGCATAAGTCCGTCTGCCGTAAATATCCGGTTCACGAAGACCCAGCAGATTCATATTCGGACCATTAATTACCAGAATTTTCACAGTGATCCCTCCATATTTTTTCAGCGGCATCCTCCGGGCTGCCGTCATTGACGATCCGGACATCCCGAAAGGCCTGATACAACGGGGCCCGCTGCCGATAAAGCTCTTCCGCGGAAGTCCGCTGCGAGATCGGGCGTCCTTCGATCGGCAGCTGATCCAGAGCCCGGTCGAGCTCATAGATTCGCCCGTTCTGATGCAGCGGGGCGTAATTTTCTTCGCGGGTGACCGCACCGCCGCCGGTGATAATGATCTTCCCGCTCTCCATGCCGGCACGCCGGACCTGTTCGCTTTCGATAGTCCGGAAAGCCGCTTCCCCCTGCGTCCTGAAGATCTCCGGGATCGGACATCCTGCGCTGCGGACGATCTCCGCATCGGTGTCGATCAGGTCCCGTCCGCTCATGGCTGCAAGGATCTTCCCGACCGTGCTTTTCCCGCTTCCGGGCATACCGATCAGGACAATATTTGTCATCTCCCGTTTCAGACCGGATGTGATCTCCTCGATCCGGCTGTCCGCGATCGGTTTTCCGAAGAATTTCTCCTCAGCCCGGACAGCCTGGGCCACCAGCATCGGCAAACCGCAGCTGCATGGGATCCCGAGAGATTCCGCCTGCATCAGCAGCGCGGTCCGCAGGGGATTATAGATCACATCCAGTACCCCGCGGAGACCGGAAAATCGATTCAGATCGACCAGACAATTGCCGTTATGCGGGTACATCCCGACGGGCGTAGTATTGATCAGCACATCCGCATCGTAATGGCGGGAGATATTTTCATAATTATCCGCTCCGCTCCGTGAGATGACCGTCACCTCCGCGGCGCCTTCGCTTTTCGCGACCGCCTGAGCAGTCAGGGACGTGCCGCCGGACCCGAGGATCACTACTTTGGAATTCCGGAAACAAATCCCCGTTCGTTTCGCGATATAGGAAAGTCCCGAAGCATCCGTATTGTATCCGCAAAGGCCGCCGTTTCCATCTGGGACCAACGTATTGACACTGCCGATCGCTTCCGCATAAGGGTCCAGCGAAGAACAGAACGGGATCACGGCCTTTTTATAAGGGATCGTGACGTTCAGGCCGCCGATCTCATTATTCCGCAAGAAATCCGGCAGCATCTCAGGCTTCAGCTCATAAAGCCTGTAATCCGTACAGCCGAGATGGTGATGGATCGGTACGGACCAACTGTGCTTCAGTGTTTCGCCGATCAGGCCGTAAATCGGACCCGCCATCTCAGACCTCCGCATAGTTGCCGAGGAACCAGACTTCCTGATTGGTCCGTTCAAGATCCTCCAGCATGGAAAGGACGCCCCGTTCCTTTACGGAAGCTTCCAGCTCCACAAAGAATACGAATTCGAAATTCCGCCCGGCCACAGGACAGGATTCCAGCTTGATCAGGTTGATCCCGAACGCAGCGGGCTTAGATAGCATCTCATGCAGTGCACCGGGTTTATGGGCACAGGAAACGATCAGGCTGATGTGGTTGGCACCTTCGAACATCACCGGATCCCTGGTGATACAGACGAAACGGGTGTAGTTGTTATCACTGTCCTGAACATCCTCTCTCAGCACCTCCAGCCCGTAAAGCTCGGCACAGCGCTTTGAGGCGATCGCCGCGCAGGTCCTGTCCGGAGATTCGGCGACCATCTTTGCAGCTGCGGCGGTGTTGCTGCAGGGAACGATATGTACGCCGCTCATCTGATCCAGATAGCGTGAGCACTGCCCGAGCGCCTGCTGATGGGAATACACGGTTTTGATTTCGGAAAGCTTCGTGCCCGGCTTGACCAGAAGCGTATGATGGATCCACTGCCGGGTCGAGCGGACGATCGAAAAATGATACTTCTGCATCAGGGAATAGACCGAACGAACGGACCCGTTTGAGCTGTTTTCGATCGGAACCACGCCATATTTGCAGAGTCCCGACTGGACGGCCTGAAATACAGCTTCGAAAGTTTTGACATAAAGGATCTGACCGCGGGGAAACAGGCGGTCGCAGGCTTCCTGAGAGTTTCCGCCCTCTACGCCCTGGCAGGCGATCAGCCCATTCTTCGGGAAGACCGGTTCCTCCCGGGAGAGCATCTTTTCGACCAGAGCACTGACTTCCGTTTTTCCGGAAAGAAGTTCTCCCTGCCGTGCCTTGGAAAGATCCATCAGCGTACTGAAAAAACGGTATACATAGATCTCGTTTTCCGTCCCGCCCTTTGCCATCATGTCCGCAAGGATCTCCCGCTCCCGCTCCATATTCAGGATCGGCAGACCATGTTCTTTTTTATACGATGCGACGGATTCACTGAGTCCCATCCGCTGCAGGAACAGCTTCAGCATTTCATCATCGATCTCATTGATCCGGTCCCGGATCTCACTCAGTTCCATATCTATACTCCTAAAATCAGGTCCAGCAGGACCAAAGCTGCGGCAGCCTCAACGACCGGGACCGCACGAACGGCAATACAGGGGTCATGTCTGCCATGAATTTCGATCTCAGCCGGTTCCTTTCGGGAAAGAGAGACCGTTTTCTGCTGTTTTGCGATGGAAGCAGTCGGCTTCATGGCGACCCGGAAAACCAGCGGCATTCCGTTGCTGATCCCGCCCTGGATCCCGCCTGAACGGTTCGTCTCCGTACAGACCGCACCATTTCGGATCACAAACGGATCATTATGCTCCGAACCGCACATCCGCACACATCCGAATCCGGAGCCGAACTCAACACCTTTTACGCCGGGGATCCCGAACATTACGGAAGCGATCAGGCTCTCAACACCATCAAACATCGGATCTCCCAGTCCGGCAGGAAGTCCGACCGCGGCGCACTCGATCAGCCCGCCGACCGAATCGCCGTTCTGAGCTGCGCTGCGGATCTCTTCAGCCATCAGGGCGCCCTTTTCGCTGTCAAGCACCGGCAGCGTCCGCCCGGCAGCAGCATCAAACAGCTCCTTTGTCGGATACAGCGGGAACGGCTCATCTTCAGCCGCCCCGACCGCAGCCAGATGGGCACCGACAAAAACGTTTTTCCGCTCCAGAATCTGCAGCGCGATCCCGCCGGCAACACAAAGCGGAGCTGTCAGACGGCCGGAAAAATGCCCGCTGCCCCGCATATCCGCGGCACCGTGCCATTTCGCCCATGCCGTAAAATCCGCGTGCGACGGACGCGGGGTATCCGTAAATCCGCTGTAATCCGACGAATGCTGGTTGGTATTGCAGATCACGGCAGCAAAAGGGGCCCCGGTCAGCACATTGTCCCGGATCCCGCTTAGAAATTCCGGCAGATCCGCTTCCTTCCGGGCAGTCGTCAGCGGACTGCTGCCCGGAGCCCTTCGGGAAAGAAAACGCTGCAGTTTTTCCGAATCGACCGGCTCCCCCGCGGGGAACCCGTTCACTGTCACACCGATTGCCGGACCATGCGACTCACCGAAAATACCGACCCGCAGGTTTCTTCCGAATTCAGAGGACATAGACTTCTCCTTTCACCGAACGAAAATCTTCGAAAAACGTCGGATAAGACTTATTTACCGCTTCCGCTCCGCGGATGATGACCGGTTCCGAGCAGATCCCGGCCGCAATCGACGCCGCCATCACGATCCGGTGGTCATTCGCCGCATCCACCGTTCCGCCGCGCAAGGAACCGGTGCCGTAAACGATCAGCTTATCGGGCTCTGTCACCGCGGTTCCGCCCAGCGAGCGGATCATTTCGGCCGCAGATTCAATGCGGTCGCTTTCCTTCAGACGCAGCCGACCTGCATTGCCAAACACCGTGCGACCTTTCGCAGCGCAGGCCATCACCGACAGAACCGGCAGCAGGTCAGGGGTGCTGTCGATATCGATCAGCGTCCCATGCAGGCTGCCGTGCCGGGCACCGGCGGCAAAACCTTCTGAATACACTTCTGCGCCAAAATTTTCAAGACGGTAAAGGATCCTGCGGTCTCCCTGTTTGGAAGAAGAAGCAAGGCACTGACAGAACACGTCACTGTCCGGACGCAAAGCCGAAGCAGTCAGAAATGCGGCCATATTCGACCAGTCCCCGCCCGACATCAAGACCTCCGGGCTGCGGTAGGGCACCTGCTCGCAGAGTCGGAATTCATTTGCACAGCGTTCCGTTTCCACGCCGAAAAAGGCCATAACCTGCATCGTAATATCAATATAATCAGCCGACCGCAGCGGCGTCGTCAGACGGATCACCGCCTGTTTCCCCAGCAGCGGCAGCATCAGCAGCAAACCGGTCAGATACTGAGAACTGATATCCCCCGGGATCTCAAAAACACCGCCGGAAAGATTGCCGGACAGCGTGAACGGCAGCCGTTCCGAAGACATGGAGATCCCGTGTGCTTTCAGGGCAGCCGCAAGTCCGCTGATCGGGCGTTCCGGCAGACGCCCGTGTCCGGTGAAAGCAGGACTTTCCGCAGCAGCTGCGGCAACAGGCAGCAGAAAGCGCAGCGTCGATCCGCTCTCCCCGCAGTCCAGCAACGGTGAGACCGTCTTCTTTCCACGGCCGGCCGGCGTGACCAGCATCGACCCGCTGTCAATTTTCACGGAAGCGCCGAGCGCTTCAAGACAGGACACTGTCGCCCGGATGTCATCCGGAAGCGCATGTTCCCCGTCGTAGGCTGAACCGAAAGCCTGTATTTCCGTCCGGCGATCCGCGAAAGCCGCGCAGATCAGCATCCGGTGCAATTCGGATTTGGAAGCGATCGAGCGCAGGCTCCCCTGCAACGGACCGGGATCGATCTTTACATCCATTACAGCCTCCACCCCGCGTTAAAAACTTCCAGCAGCTGCACATCATCAACATCTCTCAAAACACAGCGGCCAACCGCTTCCGGCACAACGATCGTCGTCTGATTTCCGGATCGCTTTTTATCCGAGAGCGCAGCTTCCAGCAGCTGCTCCGGCGTAAAATCAGTTTCCAGCGGAAGATCAAAACGGCGCAGCATTGCCTCCGCTGCCGGAGCGACCGGGTCGGTACTCCAGCCCAGCCGGTCGGACGCCCGCGCGATCATCGCTGTTCCGATGGCAACAGCCCGGCCATGGGAGACCAGGTATCCGCTGCATTTTTCAATGGCATGTGCCGCCGTATGTCCGAGATTCAGGTGCTTCCGCTCCCCGAGTTCCTTTTCGTCCCGTTCAACAACACCGCCCTTATAGGCGATGCACAGCGAGATGATCTGTGCGAGTTCATCCATACCGGCATCACCGCTCAGCAGTTCCGTCAGTTTTCCTCCGGTCAGGATTCCGGTCTTGACTGCTTCCGCGCAGCCATCTGAAAACACTTCCGGCAGCAGCGTGGAAAGCGTGCTGATATCACAGATCACCAGAGACGGCTGGTGAAAAACGCCCGCGAGATTTTTACCCTGCGGCAGATCGACCGCGCATTTTCCGCCGACAGAAGAGTCGACCATGGAAAGGACCGTTGTCGGTATCTGCACAAACGGGATCCCCCTCATATAACAGCCCGCGGCAAAACCCGCAATATCCCCGCAGACTCCGCCGCCCAGTGCGATCACAAAATCCCTCCGTGTCAGATGCGCATCAGCAAGAGCATCCAGAATATGCCCGAAAGTGGTCAGGTTTTTCTGTTCTTCGCCCGCGCGGAACACATAACTGCTGACGGAAAGCCCCGCGTTTTCACAGGAATCCATCACCGTCTGCAGATAAAGCGGCGCCACATTCGTTTCCGAAATGATCATGCACTTCCGCTGACCCATTGCAGCGCGGATAAATTCGCCGGAAGAAGCCAGCAGCCCCCGTCCGATCAGCACATCATAACCGGCTCCGGCATTGATCCGGATCTTATCCCTCAGTTCCATCAGCTGCTCCTTCCCGGTCAGCGGCCGCCGGCAGTTTCCTTCATCTCACGGCCTTCCTTCAGAAGCCCACGGAGCGTCTCGGCATCTCTGTCATGCAAAGCTTTCTGATAAGCCTGCAGGTGTTCGATCAGCAGATCGATCTGCGGTGCCAGGTAGTCCGCATTATCCATCATCAGTTCAGTCCACATCACCTCATCCAGCCGCGCCACACGGGTCATATCCTTGAAGCTGCCTGCAGAGAAGCCGAACTGTTCCTGCGATTCAGGCGATTTGATGTAGGCGCTGGAAACAACATGAGCCAGCTGGGAAGTGTACGCAATGATGCGGTCATGCTCTTCCGGCGTGGAAAACGTAAGTTTCGCAAAGCCGATTTCATAAAACAGATCGCGCAGCGTCTCCAGCAGCGGCAGGTCCGTTTCCTCATCAGGCGTCAGGATCATTGAAGCCCCGTCATAGAGATGGGAAGCCGCATTTCTGAAACCGGTAACTTCTTTTCCAGCCATCGGATGTCCGCCGATATATTTAAATCCGTACTTTTTTGCGATCGGGGCGACAGCACCGACAACAGTCCGTTTGACCCCGCAGAGATCAACAACGATCGTTTTCTGTGAAATCAGCGGCGCATGATCCCGGACCCACTGCACTGCAAGATCCGGACGGATCGCGATCAGGATCAGATCACATTCCGGAAGTTTCGCATCATCCAGCGTCCCGTCCAGGGCACCGGTCATGGAAGCGAGGAACATTGTTTCCTCATTTTTGTCATAACCATAGACTGTGTGGGCAGTCCTTTCTTTGACCGCCTTCGCCATAGAGCCTCCGATGAGGCCAAGTCCGATAATTCCGATCTTCATCATTCCCAATCCTGTTTCGGCTGCGTTTTCATAAATTCATGCATGGAAAGCATCATTTTCGCGAGCCGGCTGAATTTTTCCGGACGCAGCGACTGTCCGCCGTCACTCAGGGCATGCGGAGGATCATTATGGACCTCGATCTCCAGCCCGTCACAGCCGGCTGCCACAGCCGCCAGCGCCATCGGCGGAACGAGGAAATATTTTCCGGTGGCATGGCTCGGGTCAATGATGATCGGCAGATGTGTCAGTTTCCGGAGTACGGGAACCGAAGCAAGATCCAGCGTATTGCGGGTATAAGTTTCGAAAGAACGGATCCCGCGTTCGCAGAGGATCACCTGATGATTGCCTTCGGACATAACATATTCCGCACTCATCAGCAATTCCTCATACGTAGCCATCATTCCGCGCTTCAGCAGGACCGGCTTATCCAGTTTCCCGACTGCTTTGAGCAGATCAAAATTCTGCATGTTGCGCGCACCGATCTGGATCACATCAACATCTTTAAACAGCGGGATCTGATTTTCATCCATGAGTTCAGTCACGATCGGCAAACCGGTCTCCTCCCGGGCCGTCTTCAGATATTCGATCCCGAGAGCACCGAGCCCCTGGAATGAGTAGGGAGAGGTACGCGGTTTGAACGCACCGCCGCGCAGCATCGTCGCACCGGCCGCCTTGACCGCTTTTGCGATCTCAACGACCTGCTCTTCCGACTCTACAGAACACGGACCGGCCATGATCGTCAGTGTTCCGCCGCCAACCTGCGTATTGCCGACCGGGATCACCGTATCAGCCGGATGGAACTTGCGGTTGGCATCCTTATATGGTTCGGCAATGCGTTTGACGTCCTCAACGATATCCAGCGCGGAAATCAGACCGATATCCAGGGAAGCCGTATCACCGACCAGACCGAAAACAGTCTCAGTAACACCGACTGATTTATGAACAGAAATGCCTTTGCCCTCAAGCCAGGCAATGAACCCCTGAACCTGCTCGGGATTCGGATTGGGTTTCAAAATGACGATCACGGGATTTTCCTCCTGCATAAAAAAACCTGCAGTGTCTGGCTGCAGGTCTCTTGTTGTTTGTCTTCACTCTTCTGAAGGATCCTTTACAGCCAAACCTAAACACGCTCTGCAAAATAATATGCAAAGCGGAAATAATAAGCATAGGCGGTAAAGTTATTCAGCATGATTCAGTTGATACCTCTTGAAAGATATATTCAAGATTACCACCGTTTTTTCAAAACGCAAACAAATTCATCTTTTTTATCTGAAAATACGGAAGCGAATACAGGACTGCGGAAAAGGAATTGAATAAAAATCAGAAATGCTCTTGACAAATAGAATATTTATTCTATAATATCCCATTATGAGTATATCGAACTATATTTCTAATTATAACACAATATCGGAACCCGGATGCAAAGTCATTTACGGACCGCATGCTGCATCAGGGTATCTGCTCGCTGTCTGCGCAGAGATCGCGGTCCGCCATCCGCTGCACCTGCTGGATTTCGGGAACCGCTGCGACATGTATTTTACTGCCCGACAGCTGCGCGGGATCACGCGCGACCCGGTCAGTGCCATGCGCAGCATCCGTCTCCAGCGTGCATTCACATGCTATCAGGCATCCGCGCTGCTGCATCAGATGTCTGAACTTGAACCGGAGGTTCCGGTGATCATCCTGGATATGCTTGCACCGTTTCTGGATGAAAACATCCAGCCGCGGGAAATCGACCGGCTGTTCAGTTCCGCTGTAGAACAGATCCGTTCCGCCATGCAGGTCCGTCCCGTTCTGATCGGGGTAAAACCGATCCCGCAGCGTCTGGAACTGACCCGGCTGGGACTGCTCAAATGGCTGCGCGCGGAATTCAGTATGATCAGCCTGGAAGAAGCTGTTGCAGACGACCCACAGGAACTTCTGCCGGCACAACCGTCCCTGTTCTGAAGGAGAATGATATGGGAAGAACGATACAATCAGCCACACAAACCTGGATCGAGGAAGAAAAGGCGCTGCTGCGCTTTACCCGGGCCCTGCGCCGCGAAGATCAGGCCGTCATGAAAGATCTGATCAACCTCTCAAGGCTTCACATCGCAGAAACCTCGTACGCGGGAAATCTGTACCCAATGGATGCCTACATTATCAGCATGCTTCTGGAAGTTGCCAAGCGCAGTGCGCGGATCGAAACAAAGGTCAGCGAGCTCTGCCAACGCTGCGGAATTGATGAACTTCCGGAATCCAACATCCCGGAACTGCCATGTCTGCGGCAGCTGCTCTGGCCGGACGAAGGAGAAGAATAACGATGGAAGGGGCCGGCTGGCTGCTGGACCTTTATGAGGATCCGGCAGACAGACTCCGCTTATGGTTCATCATGGACAGCGGGGAACGCATTTGCCTGTGGCAGGACTTTCCGGTCAGTTTCTATATCCATGGGCCGGTCCGTCGTCTCCACGAGTGCTGTCTGTTCCTCCGGAGACAGCCGGGAGTAATGAAACTCGGGAAAGAAAACAAAAAAGATGTTTTTCAACCGGAACCGATCTGCGTGCTCCGCGTCGACATGAACGGTCCGGTCACCCAGCGGGCCTGTTTTCAGGCTGCTCAGAAAGCTTTTCCTGATCTTACCTGGTACAACGCCGATCTCTCCGTCCAGGCCCGACACTGCGCAGCATACGAAAGTTTTCCGCTGGCAAGATGCGCGCTGGAATACAATGAAGCCGATAACCAAATCAGCACAATACAGGTACAGAATTCCCGCTGGGATCTGGCAGTGCTCCATCCGCTGTTCCGGACCGTAGAACTGGTCCCGGACCGGGACCCGGCAAAGGAAACTCCCTCGGCAGTGGATGTACATTTTGAGGGACATAAATTCCGCATTCCGCTTGTGGATCCGGCCGAAGTGCTGAACGACCTCAACCGTATGCTGCAGACATATGATCCGGACATCATCCTTACTGAATGGGGAGATAACTGGCTGATCCCCACACTGCTGGAAATGCAGCAAAGCACCGGCATTCCGCTGGAACTCAACCGTGATAAGGGAAAGGATGTCCTGTGGAAAAAAGAAACCTCCTACTTTTCCTACGGCCAGATCGTCTACCGCGCACAGGAGGCACATCTGTTCGGGCGGTGCCACATTGACATGAAAAACGCCATGATGTGGCGAGATTACGGGCTGGACGGCGCGCTGGAAATGGCAAGAGTCACAGCCATGCCGATCGAACAGGCAGCACGTGTTTCGCCCGGATCCGGGATCTCCGCCATGCAAATGATCACCGCGATCCAGCATGACGTCCTTGTGCCGGAACAGAAGCAGCAGTCGGAAACAGGCAAAGACGGCCTCGAACTGATCCAATTTGACCGGGGAGGAATGATCTACCAGCCGAAACCGGGCTTATATGCCGACATCGCTGAGATCGACTTTGTTTCCATGTACCCGGCGATCATTATCAACGGGAATATTTCGCCGGAAGTCCCGCTGCCCGATGGACTGATCCCGGCCCGTAAAGAGCTCGGCATCGTACCGCTGACGCTGAAGCCGCTTTACGAAAAACGTGTAAAAATAAAACAGAAGCTGCTGCACTATCCGGATAAATCCGTCCCGCTCGCGAAAGCCTATGCGGCACGTGCATCCGCACTGAAATGGCTCCTGGTCGTCTGCTTTGGTTTTCTCGGTTACAAAAATGCCCGTTTCGGACGGATCGAATCACATGAGGCAGTAACACGCGGCGGCCGTGAAGCACTTCTGACCGCCAAAGAAGCCGCGGAACAAATGGGCTTCGAAGTGCTTCACATGTTCGTAGATGCCTTATGGCTCCGCAAAAAAGGCTGTACCGGGGTAGCAGATTTTCAGCCGGTACTGGATGAGATCTCACGGAGGACGAATATGATGATCGCACTGGACGGGATCTACACCTGGCTTGCCTTTCTGCCATCCCGCTCAAACGAATCTGTTCCCGTCCCAAACCGTTATTTCGGCACATTCCGCTCCGGCGAACTGAAAATGCGCGGGATCGAAGCCCGCCGCCATGACATGCCGCCATGGATCGTCAACACCCAGCGGGAAGCACTTCACTGTCTCTCCATGGCGTATGACGTACGCGACCTGCCGGAATGTCTGAAGAAGGCATTCAATGTTCTGCGCAAAGCACTGGTCCCACGCCCCGGTGGTC
>CADBKS010000047.1 GCA_902795255.1 uncultured Chloroflexota bacterium | reverse complement strand
TACCGAACCCGGCAGTCAAGCGCGTGTCCGCTGATGGTACTTGGAGGGCGGCCTCCTGGGAGAGTAAGAAATTGCCAACTTCACTTTTTTTTATTTAACGGCCTAAGCAGAAGAGGGGCACCGACATCCAGCGCCCCTCTTCTGCTTTATGAGCTCATTTGATCGTGTCCGCTGCATTTGGGAGCAGCGCTGTAAGGCGAGGCCCGGGCGTTTGTTTGCATGAGCCGCCGGCCGCTGATTTGTTTCGCCGGGAGCACGGGCCGGCCTTGGAGCCACCCAACACCTGCACCGTATGGGGGCTGCCGCCCATACCCTTCCTGATGCGGTGCAGGAGCTTCGCCTTCACCTCGCTTCGCAAAGTGCGGGCTTCGCCCGGTTTTTAATCGAAGCAGGAGCTTCGTCTCCGGTTATTATGTCGCGGACGACAATTTTATTCGTATACCCTCGGCTCTTAATAAGGCTCACCCGCATTCAGCGGCTTTTGTTTCTGCTGTTGTTTCATTCAGCGCAGGAGCGCCGTGATCTTTTCAAAGATCTTTTTCCACAGCAGTGCGATGGCAAAGGTCACTGCGAACGAGACGATGAAATAGAGCAGATTCGGGGCGAGCTTTCCCCGAAACACAAGCATCGGGATCCGTTGGACCAGATAGATCTCCAGTGAATAAGTGTTCAGGAACATAAAAACAGGGCTGTTCATCTCAAATTTTACACAGAACAGGATGAGCAGCAGGCAGGCTGCGGCGACCCATAGTTCATAGACGATGAAGTTTTCATGGTAAAAGAAACCGCCCGCGAGCATCAGCAGAGAGATCACGGCTGACGCCCAAAAGACGCTTTTCCTTTCCGTAAGTACGCTGACGATCCGCTTTTCGTGGTCATAAAACAGCACACCGAATAAATAGGCGATGACGGTGTTGTACATCACCGCGTCCACTCCCCTGAAGTTCGCGAAAACGATCATGTAAACGATCATCAGAATGGTGAGGAGCAATTTCGGGTCGATCTTTTTCTGGGGGGTATGAAATATAAGAAAGGAACCACAGGATCGCGATGGCGACGATATACCAGTTGCTGTTCCCGACCTTTTTATATCCGATCATCGAAAGCAGGATCGTGGACAGGTCATAAGTGTTGCCGAGAAAATACTGAACGCATAAGAATGCCAGGACCGTTACGATGAGCATGAGCCATAACGAAAGGATCTTTTTCGGCAGTTTCCGGACATAACTGCTGTCTTTTGCCTGCTGCAGTGCGATGGAATAACCGGAAAAGAACATAAAGGAAACAACGATCAGCTGGTCCAGGCCGCGCTGTCCTTTCCCCAGCAACAGGTCAAATTGCCCTGCCTGAATATATTCGGAGAAGTGCCGGATGAAGATCATCAGCACGAAAAACCCGTTGATCCCCGCGGTCTGCGTCCTCGAAAAGCAGGACGTACCGTCGGCGTTCTTTCTGACATGGATCGATGAAATGAGAAATATGAGAATCGGAATGATCAGTAAATCCAGCATAGGACTCTCCTTTACCGTGTCCTGTTATGGAATCTTTTGCGGATTATTATATCTGAAACAGCGCATCTGAGAAATATTTCAAAATAACAGGGCAGAGAATGAATAGATCGCACGCTCCCCGGCCGGTGGTACAGATGCACCTGATACGGGTGTACCAAATTTTGGTACACCCGTATCAGGTGCATGTGTACCGCTTGAATAATTATCTGCCGCCGGTTCATTTGCGGTCTCCTTACTTGCGGCTCCGGATTTCTATTTGTGGTATACTCATATTCGGTTTTTTAGGGCGAAATGCCGGAATTTTTACCCGCAGGGGGCTGAGAATGCTTGAATTTTTCAAAAATCAGGAGTTTGAACTGCAGCGGCTGGACGAGATCGTGCCGAACTGCTGGATCAATGTCGTCAAACCGACAGCGGAAGAGATCGAAAAGATCACGGAACTGGGGATCCCCCAGGATTTTGTAACCTACCCTCTGGACGCTGACGAACGCCCCCGTATTGAGGAAGAGGACAACGGTACGATCATGATCCTGATCCGTATCCCGACCTCCCACCCGCAGGATGATCCGGATATTCCCTACGGGACCATGCCGCTGGGTATCATTCTGGCCGATAAATATATCGTGACGGTTTGTTCCCAGCCGACTTCGATCCTGGACCTTTTCTCTTCGGGGAAGGTGTCCAAGCTTTCCACGACGAAACGCTTCCGCTTCACGCTCCGTCTGCTGATGGCGGTCACGACCCGTTTCCTGGACGCGCTGCGCGACATCAATAAACTGACAGACAAGCTTGAGGATATGCTTTCCAGCACGATGAAGAATGATGTGCTGATCAAGCTTTTCAAGTGCCAGAAGAGTTACGTTTATTTTTCCCAGGCGCTCAAACAGAATGAGCTGGTCCTGGTGAAACTGTCCCGCCAGGCCGGGTTCAAAAAATTCGAAGAGGACGAGGACCTGCTGCAGGACGTCATCACGGAAAACACGCAGGCCATCGATATGACCTCCATTTCCAGCGACATTCTTTCCGGCATGATGGATGCTTTTGCTTCGGTGATCTCGAACAACCTGAACGTGGTCATGAAGCTGCTGGCTTCCGTGACGATCATCCTGGAGATCCCGAACATCATTACCGGCTTCCTCGGCATGAACGTGAAGTTCCCTGGGGTCATTTCCGCGAATACGGCCGTTCCGGGCATCGTCCTGGCCGTCCTGATCGTGATCATGGTCGCCGCGGTCTGGATCTTTGATAAAAAAGACTGGTTCTGATCATGCGCTTTGTCCGCTACCAGGAGACCGGTGATCCGGGGGTTCGCTTCGGCTGGATCTATGGCGATCTGGTCGGAGAGATCGAGGGCGATATTTTCGGCGAATTCCGCCGCCTGGAGGCCAGTCTCCCGATGTATACGGTCAGACTGCTCCCGCCGGTCCTGCCTGGCAAGATCGTGGCGGTCGAGTGGAACTATCTCGACCAGACCCGCGAGTTCAACCGGACGCTGTCCGATTTTCCTTCCATCTTCTGCAAACCCACCAGCACGGTGATCGGCATGAATGACCCGATCATCCTGCCGGTCGTTTCCCATCAGGTCGAACAGGAATGCGAGCTGGCGGTCGTTATCGGCAAAACGGCGAAAAGCGTGCTGCCCGAAAATGCCTTCGACTGCATTTTCGGCTATACGGTCGCCAATGACGTGACGGCGCGCGATCTGCAGATGTCCGATGAGACCTGGACCCGCGCGAAGGGGTTTGACAGTTTCTGCCCGCTCGGTCCGGTGATCGAAACGGACTTCGAGCCGGCTGACGCGCTGCTGACCTGCCGTGTGAACGGGGAGCTGCGTCAGATGGCTTCCACCCGGGATATGCTCTTCCCGGTCCAGAACCTGGTCGCGTTCATTTCTTCCATCATGACGCTCTATCCCGGCGATGTGATCCTGACCGGGTCGCCCGTGGGCAGTGCGCTGCTTTCACCCGGGGATACGGTGGAGTCACAGATCGACGGGATCGGCCAGCTGATCAATCCGGTGCGTGCCCAGGCGGTCTGAGATGCTTTTCAATTCCCTGCATTTCCTGCTTTTCTTCCCGGCCGTTGTCGGGATCTATTTCATCGTCCCGAAAAAGGTCCGCTGGGTCTGGCTGCTCATCGCCAGCTATTATTACTACATGTCGTGGAACGTGAAATACGCCGGTCTGCTGGCGCTTTCCACGGCCATTACCTGGCTGAGCGGGATCCTGATCGACCGCTGCGGTTCGCTGCCGGACGGGGAGCGGAAGAAAAAGTGGGTGATCGCTTTCAGCTTTCTGACCAATATCGCGATCCTTTTCATCTTCAAATATTTCCATTTCGGTCTGAACGCGCTGAATAAGATCCTGCGGCTGCTGCATCTGCGCGCGGTCACTTCAAATTTCAGCGTCCTTCTGCCGGTAGGGATCTCGTTTTATATCCTCCAGGCCCTCTCTTATACCATGGATGTTTACCGCGGCAAGGTGAAGGTCGAGAAAAACATTTTCAAATACGCGCTGTTCGTCTCATTCTTTCCCCAGCTGGTCGCCGGCCCGATCGAACGGTCGCAGGACCTGCTGCCGCAGATCCTTGTGCCGCATGAATTTGATTTCGACCGGGTCAAGCACGGGCTCTGGCTGATGCTGTGGGGCTATTTCCAGAAGCTGGTGATCGCGGACCGTCTGGCGATGTTCGTCAACACGGTATACGGGGACCCGGCAAATTACCTGCACGGCGGGGCCGTGAACCTGACGGCGCTGGTCTTTTTTGCGTTCCAGACGTATGCGGACTTCGCCGGGTATTCGAACCTGGCGCTTGGGGCGGCCGAGGTGCTCGGCTTCCGTCTGACGAAAAATTTTGTCCGCCCCTTCTTTTCGGTCAATATCACGGAGTTCTGGACCCGCTGGCATGTTTCCCTGTCGCGCTGGTTCGTGAACTACCTTTATATCCCGCTGGGCGGGAACCGCGCGGGCACGTTCCGGAAATATCTGAACCTGATGATCGTTTTCCTGGTGTCCGGCCTGTGGCACGGCGCGAACTGGACCTTCCTGGTCTGGGGCGGGCTGAACGGTCTGATCTCCGTCACGGAACGGCTGCTCACGCCGGCCTGGCGGAAGGCGCGTTCGCTGCTGCGTTTCAATGACCGCTCCGGGCTGATGAAATGCGTCCAGTCGGCTTACGTGATCTTTATGTTCGGACTGGTGCAAGTCTTTTTCCGCTCGGAGTCCCTGCGGCAGGCTGTCGATTTCCTCAAGGGAATGTGCCGTTTCGATCCCTATGACTTTTTCAACGGGAAGCTGCTGAATTACGGGATGGACCGGGCCAATTTTGTAATCACGGCGCTGAGCCTGCTGGTGTTGTTTGCCGTGGCATGGCTGCAGCGGGACGGCGTCAGCCTGCGCAGTCGGATCGATGCCCAGCCCCTTGTGCTGCGCTGGGGCCTGGTGGTCGCCGCGATCGCCGTGGTGGTGTTCTTCGGTGTTTACGGACCGGGCTTTGACGCCAGCCAGTTTATTTACTTCCAGTTCTGAGGACGCGGATGATTAAAAAGATCCTTTCCTTCATCTGTTTTCTCGCGGTCATCCTCGCGCTTTTCCATGCCGCGAATGTGGTGCTTTTTGAAAAGCAGCATTTCGGGACCGCGAAGAATATCGCGTGGGAAGATCCGCAGACGGTCGACGTGTTCTTTGTCGGTGCGTCCCATATCTTTTTCGGGGTCAACCCGATGGAGATCTGGAACGACACCGGGATCTCCGCCTATAACCTGACGACCCATCAGCAGCCGCTGTGGTCCAGCAAGCTGCTGGTGCAGCATGCACTGAAAAAGCAGAGCCCGAAGCTGGTCGTGCTGGATGTGCTGATGGCGACGAACTTCAGCCGCCCGCTGCTGGGGACCGAGCAGGGCACGAACATGACGCACCTGGCTCTGGATCCGGTGCCGCTTTCCCTGCAGAAGATCCGCGGTGTCCTGGAGACGGATGCCATTCGGGAGAAGGGTGAGATCCTGCTGCCCGTCATCCTCAGCCATTCCCGGCTCCAGCAGGGTCTGCTGACCTATGACGACTTCCATTTCTTCAGCGGGGACCGCTCGCATCCGATGAAGGGATATAACTACACCGAAAACACCATCAGCTATGAGCGTCCCGGGAATGTGCCGGAATCGCTCCATGACCTTCCGGAAGGGCTTGAGGAGATCCTGAAGGATTTCATCGCTTTCTGCAAAGCCGAAGGGCTGCCGCTGCTGCTCATCAAGACGCCGCTGGTCGGCAATGACGAGCTGTATGAACAGATCAATTACATCGGGAAGATCGCCGAAAGCGAAGGTGTTCCTTTTCTGGACCTGAACCGCCATTATGATGATCTCGGAATCGATTTCCATGCGGATTTCGCCGACAGCGGCCATCTGAACGTCCGCGGCGCGGAGAAGGTCTCCCGTTACCTGGCTTCCTACCTGACGGAGCATTACAGCCTTCCGGATCATCGCGGGGACGAAAAATACGGCAGCTGGGAACGCTCTGCCGCGCACTTTGCCAATCTGACCGGCCTGCGGAACAGCACGGATATCCTGCCGCATCTTTCCGCAGCTGTTTCGGATAAAAATCTGGTGACGGTCATCCTTTCCGGCGGGGCGGCCGATGAGCCGGCCGAACTTCCGGAAGCGGTGCGCGAAGCCGCCCGGGCCGCGGGGCTGAAGGCTTTTCCGGAAAGGGCGGGGAGCGGCGCTTACTATGCCGTGATCAAAGGCGGAAAGGTCATCCTTGAACGATCTTCCGCGGACGACCTTCTGACGGATGAATTTCTGGTGAAGGATACCCGCTTCACGCTGCGTGTTTCTCCCCGCAGGCCGGACGGGGGGGCCTTTATGACCGCGCTGTATATCGATAAGGGCGGGTACTCCTCCGTGGAACCGGGGCTGCTGGCTGTCACCTGGGACGCGGACCGCATGGCGCCGGTGGATGCGGTGAGGTATGCGTTTGACGGCACGCTTACGGCAGAGCACCTCACCGACTGACGGGGCTTCCCTATAGTTTTCCTTTCATTTGCCGGGCAAATTTTCCTGATATAAGAGCTCACTCCCGAGCGCCATGTGCACTGCAAAGCGGCACCGTCATGTGCCTGCAAACGTATGTCGCCGGTGAAGCCGGTGGTCCTTTTGTAACGGAGGAAGAACCACTTGCTAAGCAGGTGGAGCAAAAGAGCTTTAGCTGAAAGCGATCTGCATCGCATTATCTTGATTTATCTGAACATCATGCCGGTAAAATAAGGCAATTGACCCTGACACAATAACGGGGGTGCCGGGGGCAACGGGCGGCTTTAGCCGGCCCGTGCCCCCGGCTAAACAAACAAGGCGCGGCCAGCGGCTTATGCAAACACACGAGCAATCGGGCCGCGCCTTTGCGAAGCATTCACCTTCGATTGCCATGTACACAGCAAAGCGGCACCGTCATGTGCCTGCAAACGTATGTCGCCGGCGAAGTCTGTGGGCCTTTTTGCCCAAAACTGTAATAAAAATTGCTTCGATTACAGAATGGGATTTTACAAAATAACAAAATAAAAGTATAATTTTGACGTTAATCATTTTAGAATCGGCAAAATGGTTTTGTTTTGATTAAACACACAAGGAAATATTTATTTTATTCAGTAAAGGAGAATGAAATATGTCAGGCCATTCTCATTGGGCGACAATCAAACGTAAGAAGGGTGCAGGCGACGCGAAACGCGGTCAGCTGTTCACCAAATTGGCAAAAGAAATCGTACTTGCTGCACGTGACGGCGGCGATCCCGACACCAACTTCAGATTACGTTTGGCCATTGATAAGGCACGTTCCAACAACATGCCGAAAGACAGCATCGATCGCGCTATCAAGCGCGGTACCGGTGAATCCAAAGACGGTGCAGTTTTTGAAGAGATCATGTATGAAGGCTACGGGCCCAAGGGCGTCGCGCTGATGATCGAATGCGTTACCGAGAACCGCAACCGCACCGTTGCTGATATCCGCCACGCGCTTTCCCGTGCCGGCGGCAACCTGGGTGAAAGCGGCTCCGTTGCCTGGCAGTTCTCCCGCAAGGCTTATTTCCTTCTGGAAGAATGCTCCATGGATTTCGATTCCCTCTTCGAACTGGCTCTGGAAGCCGGTGCGGATGACATCGAACAGGGCGAAGACGGTTCCGTCGAGATCACTGCCGAACCGGATATGTACAAGTCCCTGGCGGACGCTCTTGCGAAAGCCGGCCTGCACATCGCCGAAGCCGAACTGAAGATGATCCCGAACCAGGAAATGGAACTCTCCAAGGAAGATACGATGCAGGTCCTGCGCGTCGTCGATGCTCTTGACGAGATGGACGATACGGAACATGTTTATCACAACATGGCTGTCAGCGACGAGATCTACGAAGCCATGGAAGAATAATTCCGCATGGTTGTTTTGGGAATCGATCCCGGAACAGCGCTGACCGGGTACGGCTTTATTGACGTTTCTGAACGCGGCGATCTGACAGTTCTCGATTACGGCGTGTTCTCCACCCCGGCCAAACAGAAAATGGAATACCGTCTGCTGACGTTATTCGAAGGACTTCATGAAAAAATGCTTCTCCACAAACCCGCTTACGGGGCTGTGGAGAAGCTGTTTTTTTCCAACAACGTGACGACGGCGATCTCGGTCGGGCAGGCCCGCGGGGTCGTTTTGCTCTGCATGGCGCAGGCAGGGATCCCGATCGCCGAGTTTACACCGATGGAGATCAAACAGGCCGTGACCGGCTATGGCGGCGCGGAAAAGAAACAGGTCCAGATGATGGTCAAATCGATCCTCGGGCTGGACGAGATCCCGAAGCCGGACGATGCCGCGGACGCGCTGGCTGTCGCGATCACCTGTTCGAGCTCCCTGGCCTATCTGCGGCTGATGAATGAAAACGGCATATGAGGCGGAAAGATGATCATTACAAGTGCTGCCAATCCAAGGATCAAGGAGATCCGCAAGCTCCGGGAACGCAGGGAACAGAAGCGTACCGGTCTTTTTTATATGGAGGGACTGCGGATCATCGGAGAGGCGTTCGATAAGGGCGCTGAGATCCGCACACTGGTCGTCTGCCCCGAACTGCTGCATACGGAGTTCGGGCTGGAACTGCTGCGGAAAGCCGGAGAACGGGATATCGAGATCCTTGAGGTCAGCCGTCCGGTTTTTGAATCGATCGCGGTCAAGGAAAACCCGCAGGGGCTGGCTGCTGCGGCCGCTGCCCGCTACTATTCACTGGAGGACCTGGACATTTCCCACGGGATCATCACCGCGCTGACGGAGATAGCGGACCCGGGCAACCTGGGCACCATTATCCGCACGGCCGACGCGGTGGACTGTCAGGGTGTGATCCTGATCGGAGACTGCACGAGCCCATATGATATCAGCTCCATCCGCGGGACGATGGGCGCGATTTTTTCGACAAAGATCGTAAAAACGGATCTTGCCTCCTTCCTGGCGTGGAAAAAACGGAACGGGCTGCAGCTGGTCGGCACCTCGGACAAAGCCGCCACGGATTATACGGACATCCGCTACAGCGATCCGGTGGTCCTGCTGATGGGCTCGGAGCGCGCCGGGATGTCCCCGGAGGAGTTCGAGGCCTGCGACGAGATTGCGGCCATCCCGATGATGCGCAGCTCGGATTCCCTGAACCTCGCAGTAGCCACGGGCGTCATGCTTTACCAGATCTTCAACGAACAGCGTAAAAAAGTGTGAAGAGTGAAGTGTGAAGTGTGAAGTTATGAACGGACCTGCGAAGATCAAAAGCAAACAGTTCGCTTTGCGCATCATTAAACTGTATAAGTATCTGGTACATACAAAGCAGGAATATATTCTTTCAAAACAAATTTTGAGGAGCGGTACAAGCATCGGGGCGAACCTTGCGGAGGCTGAATGTGCCGTGAGCAGAAAGGACTTTACATCCAAACTGTATATCGCGCTCAAAGAGTGTTCTGAAACCAGATATTGGCTGGAACTGCTGGCGGAATCCGGGTATATTGACAAAAAATCTTTTGACAGTATATACAGTGATTGTCTGGAATTGATGCGGATACTGTCTTCCGCGACAAAAACACTGATGTATGGAGAATCGGAGTAGAGACTGACCTTTTTAACTTCACTCTTCACACTTCACACTTCACACTTTGCTCTGCACTCTGAACTCTGCACTCTGCACTCTATAAAGGGGGTTTTATGATTTCACGAATTGAAGGTATTGCAGCGGAAATTGAATCGGACGGCGTTATTGTGATGGTCGGCGGGATCGGCCTGAAAGTCTTCACCCCCCAGGGGCTGCTGAATGAGCTGGAGACCGGAAAACCGGTCGCGCTGCGCACCCATCTGATCGTGAAGGAAGACCTGCTGGCCCTTTACGGGTTCAAAACGGAAGACGAACTGAATATGTTTACGCTCCTGCTCGGCGTCAGCGGCGTCGGCCCGAAGCTTGCTCTTTCGATCCTTTCCAACACCACCACGGACGCGATCCGGCGGGCAGTGGTGCAGGAACAGCCGGATTTTCTGGCCCGCATCCCCGGCCTTGGCAAGAAGACGGCCCAGAAGGTCGTGCTCCATCTGCAGGGGAAGATCAGCGAACCGGCCGGCGGCGGCCTGGCGGAGCTGCACAACGCGGATTACGAGGTCGTGGAAGCGCTGACCGCGCTTGGCTACTCCATTGTTCAGGCCCAGACCGCGGTGCAGTCCCTGCCGAAGAATACGCCGGACGACGTGGAGGAAAAACTCCGCCTCGCCCTCCAGAGCCTTGCCTGAGTCAGGTTTTCCGATCCTGCTTTAATTGCTGTTAAAAGGTACTCTCCGCTGATTACGGGGGGAGTCTTATTAGAAGCCGGCGGCATAAATTAACCTGTCGTCTTCGGCATAATAACCGGTGACGAAGCTCCTGCTTTGAATAAAACGTTCGCTGCGAAGAATATAAAAAGGCGCGGACGCGGCCCGCATCATGCGGTGCAGAGCAGTTATGCAAACACACGAACGGTCGGCCCGGGTTTCTCACTTCCGCATGCCATGAACACAAAATAGTGTTCACCGGGACCGGTGCTTTACAAGCGCCGCCGGCGGATCCGGTGATTTTGTCAGGTGCCAAATGCTGCAGTTTGCATCAGGGGTTCCGTGTGGCTGTCAGATTAGTATTTAAAATTATGGTATATTTTTTTAGGGACTGAGATTAATTGATACGGTTTCCCCTCTAAATGCATGTACCGTCTTTCCGTCAGGATTGAATAAAAAGGTTTTTTATGTTTTCGAAAATAAGCGGTAAAAAAGAATCAGACACACAGCCGAAGGATGAAAACATCCGCAATGAAGCAAGGATCCAGGAAGAGGATGAAAAGTCCCTGCTTTCGGGCGGCAATGAAAACATGATCAACATCATGAATGATAACAACATCATGAATGATAACAACGATGACCCCTTTGGCCTGAATGAATTTTTCGCGAAAAAAGAAGCCAATCACGTCGACCTCAACAACCTGATCACAAACGAAATCAATGAAAAAGGCATGCGGGAGAAGGACGACTCCCTGAGCGAAAGCGGTTCCCTGATCATCGATACCAGAAGCGATAAAAAGAAGGAAGAAGACCGGCTGAAAAAACTCGCCGGGAAAAAGGTGCCGCAAGTTCAGAACCTCAACAATAACATTGTCGAGCCGCAGAAACCGAAGGAAAGCAAATTCGAACAGGACGCCAGGCTCAACGGCCTTCCCCTGTTCGCCGGGGAGATCTATTCCGATGCCGACAATTACGAAGCACCGGAGGATGACAATATCGCTGTCGCACCAAAGAAGACACGCAAAAAGAAGTCCTCCATCGACCTCAGCGAAATTGATGACCTGGCCGAAGCCGATAAGGACATGAAAAAAGCCGAAGGCCGCGGCTTCACGCCTGTAAAGATGCCCGGGCGGAAAAAGACCGGCCGCGGCAGCAGATTTTTTACAGGCATGGCTCGTTTCTTCGGAAAAACACTCGGCAAAGCGCTCAACCTTGCCATCGTGCCTTTTTCCGCCTTCCATCTTCTCCGGGGCTGGTTTACCTCATTGGGCAGTAAAAGCGACTTTCAGGAGAAAAGGACCCATGATGAGATCCCCGGCTGGAACGGCAGAAAATTCAAAGAGGACCCGGAAGGAAATGCCAACATCCTGGCGGACTTCCGCCAGGTGCCGACCGTCTGGTCCCAGCTGACAGCGGACAAAGCTGTCGATGACAAAGGCAATCCGCTGCCCCCGGAAGTCACTATTAATGTGGACCAGCCGAAAGAAGGCTCCGACCAAATGATGAATGGACTGGATGCCGGTCACACCGGCATGGGCATTGAATACACCCGCTTCAGCAAATCCACCGGCAGATATGAACGCTACAAGCTGCGCTTCGGGTTTTTCCAGGCAGGCGCTACCTTTTCCACAGGGGTTATAAATGACTACGCCGGCGCCTATACCATGGGCCAGCTTCTCGATGAAAGCAATAATCAATATACGGTCAGCCGGAAATTCAAAGCGAACTCAAAGCAGGTCAATGCCATTCTGCAGGCTGCCCGGACCTATCCCGACAAAGGCTACCATCCGCTCCAGCGCAACTGCACCACCTTCGTGCGGGACATGATGCAGGTGGGCAACATCGCCGGGGCGAAAAACGTGATCACAAACGATGAAACCGATGTTTCCCACATGGGAAATGCGGGCATTTTCGGTGCGGAAACGATCCTCTTAAACGCCAGAGCCGGTCAGGAAAGAAACTTCGCGAAGCTGGGCAGACAAAAAGACACGTCCTATGCCGGATGGGGCAACATGCGCGCCACGAAGGAAGATTACCGGCGTTATAACGAAACCATGAAGAAGGGTGAAGGTTTCATGAATCATAACACGATGTTCGCCAACACGCCAAACTCCGCGGCTGGAAACCTGCGCCGGGAGACCCACGAAAATGCCGGCGATTTCGGATCGTTTGAATACGCTTCCCCTTCATTACATACGGACCCAAACGATAAAACCTTTGTTTCTTTGGATTGGTTTGCCTTGGGAAAGGCCTGCGAAAAGGAAGGGGATAACATCCTGCAGATCATCAATGGGATCAATGAGACCAATCCTTTGGATCCGAAAATCAAACAGTCTGAGGAATATTTGCGGATCATCACGAATTTGGGCAGCGCGGGATATCAGCTCCAGGATCTGGCAGATCCGATTTTTAAATATCAGGAACAGCACCCGGGTGAAAATGTAGATCCGGTGACAACCAACCTGGTTTCAACCGAGGACATCCGGACGTGCCGGCAGGCGCTTTCCCAAACCATCAAAGAAGTCAATATCCTGCTGACCAAATATTACAAAAATGACAAGCGTCTGCACATTCCTGTGATGCATCTGATCTCCGATTTGACCTATGCTACGCAAAATTTAGATCAACTTTATGCACAACGCCAAAAAGGGGCCAAAACGGAAGGCGAACTTGGCGACCTCCGGGCAGACATGCGCAGCACTGAATATAAGTTTTATTACGGTGAGGATATGGACAAGGAAGTTTCGTTTACACCGACGCACTATGAATCCTATCTCCAGATCTATAAGACCCCGCAGGCGGCAATGGAGAATTATGCGAGATTCAAAGAGCTGGAGGAGATGGAAGATAACCATCAGAAAATGTCCTCGGCTCAAAAAAAGGAATTTTCAAAGCTGAAGCGGATGGAGGATCTGGCCAGGCAATTTGATTCCGCTCATGATTACATGCTGGAAAGGGATGCCTTCAGCCAGCAGGACATCAATTATGCTTTCGAAGCCGGTGCGCTGCAGCGTTCCGCAGGAGCTGACGAAGTCAGCGGCGATATGCTGGACTTTCACCAGTCTTCCGGGGATGTTTATCAGTCCCTTTTCCTTCAGAAGATCTTCGGCGGTATGGAGCAGCGTTTTCTCAACGCAAAAGACGAAGACAGCTACATGACGGATGGAGAACAGAACCCGGACAAATTCCGGGAGTGGCTGGACAATGACATGACCGAGTGTGTCAATAAAAAACCGAAAGGGATGCTGATGATCCTGCGCGGCATGAAAAACGCCATGGAAAAATCAAAGCAGACGAAAGAGAACATGCTCCAGGAGGTGCGGACAATGATCTCGTATAACTGGCTCCGGCATATCTTCAAGGGGAACTCCCAAAAGGTGCATTTCGGGTCAGCTTATGCGGGCGATATGCTGCAGCTCATTATGGATGATGATCGATCCAAATTTCACCGGATGATCGAGGGCCTGATCAAGACCCTCCTGGCCGAAGATCTGATCAAGGCGCCGGATCCCAAAATGTCCCAAAAGAGGAAGAATTCGAACGACAGCACCAAAGCCGTCGCCCAAAAGATAAGGAAAAAATAATAACGATCAATACGGATCACCTTTTCAGGGAAGATCTTTTATCCGGGGTGTTGTATGAATGCTGAAATTGATCTGACAAATGTTGTGCTGAAAACGGAACGGCTGACGCTGCGGGCGTGGCTCCCGGAGGATCTGGATGACCTGTTTGAATATGCGTCCGTCCCCGGTGTCGGCGAGATGGCCGGGTGGGCGCATCACACGGACCGCTGGGTGTCGCAGACGGTCCTGAACCACTTTATCGAAGGGAAAAAGACCTTTGCACTGGTGTATCATGGCAAGGTGATCGGATCGCTCGGCGTGGAGAATTACCGGGAGGAAAGGTTCCCCGAATTTTCGGACAAACGCTGCTGTGAGGTCGGATTCGTCCTCTCGAAAACGTATTGGGGCCAGGGCCTGATGCCGGAGGCCGTGAATGAAGTGCTGCACTGGCTTTTTGAGGAAAAAGAGCTTGAAACAGTCTTCTGCGGTCATTTCTTGCGCAATACGGCCTCGGCCCGGGTCCAGGAAAAGTGCTCCTTCCGCCATTACGCTTTCGGAAAATTCGAAACGCGGATCGGTACGGTGGAGGATGACGAGATGAACATCCTGACGCGGGAAGACTGGGAAAAACGGCACCCTGCGGCCTGAGGCGGCCTCCGGTGGGACGGAAAGCGGAGCGGAGCGATGGCGGAAATCGAACGGGAACACACAGCCGGACCGGATATGACGGCTCCCTGCGGGGACGGACTAATCAATCTGCGTGTCGGTGCGGTCATTCTGAGGGACGGAAAATTCCTGATGGCCGGCAATACGTTCAATGATTACCTGTATTCCGTCGGCGGCAGGATCCGCTTCGGGGAGACCGCGGAGGAAGCGGTCGTCCGGGAGGTCTTTGAGGAGACCGGTGTGCGGATGGCGGTCGACCGTCTCGGATTTGTCAATGAAAATTATTTCATGGGAGACGTTCCCGGGACCTTTGGCAAACTGATCTATGAGGTCTCGTTTTATTTTTATATGAAGGTGCCGGAGGATTTTCATCCGGTCTGTGACAGCGTCAGCAGCTTCGGGAGCCGGGAGTTCCTGAAGTGGTGCGCTCCGGATGAGCCCCTGACGATCTATCCGGACTTTTTCCGGACAGAACTGCAGCATCCGGAAACGTCAGTGAAATATTTTCTCACCGACGAACGGCCCGGCGCGCGCGGCTGAGGGTTCAGCTGCCGTCTTTGCTGCGGCGGATCGCTTCGATATTACGGCGCAGTCCTTTGGCTTTGGTGCGGAGGACCGCGGTGCCGCGGAACTTTTCACGGAACTGCGCCTCCGTCAGTTCCGCATCTTCCGGGGCCGGGATCACGGGTGCCGCGGGCAGCGGTGAGGTGCCGTCGTTGCGGCTGTTGTGCGGGCAGGCCCGCAGACATTCGTCACAGCCGAACAGCCGGTTCCCGATGAGGGATGCCTGTTCTTCGCTGAATTCCCCTTTATGCTCAATGGTGAGGTAAGACGCGCAGCGGTCGGCCCGGATCGTCCGGGTCTCCGGATCGATGCAGCGGTTCGGACAGGCGTCCACACAGCGCCTGCAGCTGCCGCAGCCGTCGCGGGTGCAGGGCGTGTCGGGCGGAAAAGCCAGACTGATCAGGATCTCGCATAAAAACAGGGCCGACCCGTAACGCGGGGCGATGAACATCGAGCTTTTGCCGATCCAGCCCAGACCTGCCCGGACCGCCAGGCTCCGTTCCAGGACCGGGGCGGAATCCACGCAGATCCTGTACGTGAACGTTTCGCCGCTCAGTTCCCGGATCTTTGCCGCCAGTGCTTCGGCCATCGGCGGGATCGTCTCATGGTAATCGGCATAGTAAGCATAGGACGCGACCGCGTATTCGTCTCCCGGCGGGCGCAGCCCCATCGGCACACCCAGGACGATGACGCTTTTTATTTCCGGAAGAAGCTGCCGCAGGTCGGCCCGTTTCGCCACCGCGTCCTCCCGTTTGAGATAGCCCATGGTGCCGACCGGGTCGTCCTCCAGCCAGCGGAGATAGCGGAGGTAGTCTTCCGGTGTTTCCGCGCCTGTGAAACCGCATAAACAAAAGCCGAGCTTTTCAGCTTCGGCTTTTATTGCTTTTTTGAGTTCTTCCATCCGGACAGGCGGATTATTCGAAATCGCGCCAGTCATCGACCTGCCAGCCGACCCAGATGTTGTCCAGGATCACGACGCCGTCGTTGTCGACCAGTTCCCAGTAGGAGTTGTAAATGCCCGGTTCATCGGCGCATTCAAAGCTGCGGGAGAAGGTGATGGTGTCGCCGCGTTCCACTTCAACGGGAAGCATCCAGAGGTCGCCGTCCAGCGCGCCCTGGCCCTGAACATAGCGGAAATAGAACTGCTTGTCCCAGGGAAGCGGCCCGGTGTTTTTGACGGTCCAGTTGACGGTGAACTGAATGCCGTGAGCATAGTGCATATAGTTCTTATCCTGCCCGACAAAGGTGGCCTGATAGGAGTAGTAGGTCGGGGTCGGTTTCCATGTGCCCCAGACGATCCCGGAACTGATCGCGGGAGAAGGTGTGCCTTCGTTTTTGATGATGATCTGGATGTCTTCGGATTCGAGCGTCTGCTGGATCTCAGCGATAAAACTGAACAGAACAGCAATGACGAGGGCGCAGATAACAGCGATTTTTTTCATTATTCCTCCGTTTCGTCGACTGTAATGGTGATATCGACTTTTGAAAAGTTTTCATCGTCCGCGTTGCCGAGAACGACAAACATCTGGTAAGTGCCGGGTTCCCACGGCGCGAGTGCATCTACGCTGCAGGCTCCGACTTCTCCCGGCGCAACGGCGGCCGGCAGATTGTAGCGCGTTTTCCCGGGTTTTGTCAGGTTGGTCCCGGCGAAGTAGCGCATGGAATAGTCCGTGGTCCAGGTCGTCGTGCCGGTGTTGACCATGTACCATGTGATGTCAAATTCAGATCCGGCTTCGACATGATCACCGTCCGCGGGAGACTGGGACTGCCATTCGGCTTTGTCTCCTTTCGGTGCGGAAACCGCGGACAGACTCAGCGTCCCCTTCGGTCCGCCGGAAGCACACCCGGACAGCAGGATCATGAGCGCCAGGATGAACGCCGCGAACAGGGTTCTTTTTCGATTCGAATACATTAAGGGTTCAGACCTTTCCGATGCTTTTTCTGATCCGCATTCTCCTTTCAATTGTACCAAAGGTTTTTTATTTTGCCATTATTTCTTCCGTAAAGGGTTGACTTTTATCAGTTTGAAGTGTGAAGCGTGCAGAGTGAAGTTAAGGTGACGCACGGATGAATTCGGAATGCGGAATTTGGAATTCGGAATTCGGAATAAATATGGTGACGCTCCGCGTCTTGTTTATTGATCACGCTCCGCGGCGAATATGGCCGGCTTCTGCTGACTCGGAATTGATTTCCGGACCTGTTTCCTCTCTCTCTGACCAGAAGCCGGTTACCGGAAGCTGTTTTATCTGTACGGCGGAGGGGCGGAAAAAGTTTCCGCCTTTGTGCGCCGGGAAACGTATTTGGAGAATGTTGTATAAATGTTATAATCGTTATTGTTTTCGGAAAAGACATTCAGAACGGCAGGGTATGTTTCATATCGGGAGTTTTTATTACAGGATTCGGAGCGGTTTCCGGGCGGCGCTGTGCCCGGTCTTTCTGGCTGCGGCGGTTTTGCTGCTGCCGGCTTTTTCCGTTTCCGCGTCGGAAACCTGGCGGACTTATGTGCTGGCCTGCCCCTTCCTGACCGTGACGGATGTGATCGGCCCGGATGCGCTGCTCGCTGCGGTGCGGGGGGAGCCTGAAGACGGGGCGGAGATCCGTTCCGTGACGCTCAGTCCGGATGCGGCAGCAGATTTGACGTTTTTCGCCGGACAGTCCGGGGTGATCTCCGTTTCGGATGCCGCGGACCGGATCCTGCGGGAGGGGGCGGTTTCGGACTGCGCGGTGATCCCGGCGGACGCGGCGGATCCGACGATGAAAGTGATCCGGGTCGGAGAGACCCCGTATCCCTGGGATGCGGACTATGATCCGGCGGCGGATATCCTGGCCGCGCCCGGCAGACCGGAGAATTTTTCGCGGGAGAAAGTGACGACCGTCCTGCTGACGGGGACGACCGCGCTGGCCCGGACGGTCGCGTGGGAAATGGCCGAAAAAGGCGCGGAGTACCCCGGGAGCCTGATCCGGCCGGTGTTCACTGCGGCTGACATCAGCCATATCAGCAATGAGTCCAGTATCTGGTCCCTCTGTCCGGTACCCAGGCAGGATAACCGTTCGATCCAGTTTTGTTCAAACCTCAGTGCTTATGCACTGATCGATTATCTCGGGGTGGATGTGATCGAACTGAGCGGGAACCACCTGCGGGACTACGACTGGATGCCGCTGCTGGAAATGCTGGATGAGTTCGACAAAAGGGACATCGCCTATTACGCGGCGGGCCGCACTTATGAGGAGGCCGCGGAGCCGCTGCTGATCGAACACAACGGCAACCGCTTCGCCTTTGTCGGGTGCAATTTTGCCGGACCGGACCATGTGTTCGTTGATGACAAACATCCCGGCGTCAACCGCTGCGATCCGGATGCTTTTGAGGCGCAGATCCGGGAGCTGCGGGATGACGGATATCTGGTGATCGCGACGATCCAGTACTATGAGACCTATTCCCGGAAGCCTTCTGAGATCCAGAAGCGGGATTTCAAACGCTTCAGTGAAGCCGGTGCAGCCGTGGTTTCCGGCTCACAGGCGCATCTGCCGCAGACCATGCTGCCGTCTCATGACCGCTTCATTCATTACGGGCTCGGGAACCTGTTTTTTGACCAGATGGACGTGCCGGTGAAAGGAACACGGCAGGAGTTCCTGGACCGTTATGTTTTTTATGACGGACGGCTGCTGAGCGTGCAGCTGGTCACCGCGCTGTTGGAGGACTATTCCCGCCCCCGCCTGATGACCGGTGCC
>CADBKS010000046.1 GCA_902795255.1 uncultured Chloroflexota bacterium | reverse complement strand
CTGGACTACCGCACCGTCCACACGCAGACGGATCTGATCTCGCTCAACCACGACACGCTTTGGACCGGCCGGCCGTGCACGATAAAAAAAGACGGCGCATACGAAAGCTATCAAAAAGCGAAATCGCTCGTTCTGCGCGGCGCATATGACAAAGCGCAGGCGGAGATTGAGCAAAACTTTCTCACCTGCTGGTCGCAGGCGTATATGCCGTTCGGCGATCTGACGCTGACGTTTGATCTGCCCGCCGAAAGCGAAAGTTACCGCCGCACACTCGATCTGCGAAGCGCGGTGCTGGGGGCCGCGGCCGGGGCGGCGAAGACCGCGACGCGCGTGCGGGATCTCGGCGCGGTATGCGACGCTTTGGGGCAGGTAGCGTCCGTAGAGGGCGTTACAGGCAGAGAGGTGGAGCTTGGCAGCGGTCAGGCGAAGCTCAGGGTAGAGATCGATCCGGCTGTGTTCTACCGCATGCTCAGTGAGATCACAGGGCTTGCGATCGAAAGCGACGTAACGCTGCTTGAGGCTGTTCGAACGCTCTCACGGGTGCGCGAAAAATACGGCAGGATCGCCGCGGCGCTCGAACAGGTAAACGCCACAGGCTACGGCATCGTGATGCCGCAGGTGGACGAACTGACGCTCGAGGAACCGGAGATCGTGCGGCAGGGCAGCCGCTACGGCGTAAAGCTCAAGGCCAGCGCCCCTTCGATCCATATGCTGCGGGCTGATATCAAGACCGAAGTCGCCCCAATCGTCGGCAGCGAAAAACAGAGCGAGGATCTGGTAAAATACCTGCTCGACGGCTTCCGTGAAAATCCCTCCAAGCTCTGGGAGTCGAACATATTCGGAAAGTCGCTGGACGATCTTGTGAAAGAAGGGCTTCGCGCCAAACTCCTCCATATGCCAAACGAGGCGAGAATGAAGCTGCAGCAGACGCTGGAACGCGTGATCAATGAGGGCTGTAACGGTCTGATCTGCATCATTATCTGAGAAAAAAAAGGTCCCCGCGGGGAGGGCGCAGGCCGCCTCTGCCCTGAGGGGATTCTTTCTTTACAGATATTGCTGATATTCCTTTACCGCGATCGCGTCGCACCGTTCGTTTTCGGGGTGGCCCGCGTGGCCTTTGATCCATGTAAAGCGGACTTTGTGCAGCCCCAGCAGCCGATCCAGCTCCAGCCACAGATCGGGGTTGAGTACGGCTTTGCCGTCGCTTTTTTTCCAGCCGCGCTGTTTCCATGCCGGTCCCTGCGCAGATCAGCAGGGCAAACACAAATACACTGATAACTCGAAACAGATTCATTTTCCTCATAAAAACTCCTTCCGCTGATGGAACGTGGTCCGAAGCGGGAAAGTTCCGGGCCCCGAACCCGGGATTTTCCACTGCCCGATCCAAGACAGCATTCCAGAATAAATTATATCCGGTTCGCTCTGCCCGGATCCATACATATAAACAAACGCTATCCATCCTGCGGGCTTTTCCCGCGAAATGCAGAATCATTGTAAAAAAAACTGAACCCGTGTTATTATTATTCGTATATCCGCCGTTGTAAAACATCCCCGTACCTGACCATAAACCAGGAGGCACTGCGGAATCTGATTAGAAAAAACGCCGAATCCGCATCCGGAAATCCGAATGATACAGATCCGGAGCGATTTACACGGCCCGGTCATTATAAAAATATCCCGGAGATTTGAACAGAAATTTCCCGATCCTGACAAATCCCCGAACAGGAGAAAAATGGAAGAAAATAAACCCGATCCCGAAGAATTACCCGTCGATTTTCCGGAACAGACCGCACCATCAGACAACGCCCCGGCTCCGGAACCGCCGCGGACTTTTACGGGAAGGCCGCGGACGATCGAAGAACTGCGGGAATTCTGCCGGTCCAAAGATATGCCGCTGGAAAAGATGCGTTTCTTTATCGGGGAGAATTATCAGGAACCAAGGGCTTTCGGGATCTTTCGATCCGGGAATAATTTCATTGTTTACAAAAACAAATCGGACGGCTCTCGGGCTGTCCGTTACCAGGGAAGTGATGAAGCATACGCCGTAGGCGAGCTTTATGATAAACTGCTTGATGAGTGCCATATGCGGGGCATTTATCCGGAAAGAGATGACCGCGTAAACGGAACATCATACCTGTCATCTTACAGCGGCAGCAGGTCCCAATCATCCTACAGCGGATCATCAGAAGATTCCGGTGGGAAAAAGGGCTGCTTCGCGTTTCTCGCTTTCGCCGGTCTTTGTTTTTTCAATTGGATCATCTTCTTTGTCAGACTGATCTTCCATCTCATCTTTTGGGTAATCGTCAGACTGCTCAACCCGTTTGTGGCAATCGCCGCCGGAGGCGCTTTCTTTTTGGCAAGAAAGTTTTTTACAGAGGAAAAATACGGCAAAAAAGTAAGGAAAGCAGCCCTGATCGGGATCCCGCTTGCCGTAATCATTGCGGGACAGTTCATCCGTTCGGCCGGCAACGGATATTACGAAGATAACGGATTGAAATATTATAAAGAAAATGAGTCCTGGTTTGTGAGATCCGGATCCAACTGGATAAGACTGGATTCCCGGCCTGCGCTGTCATCAGCCCCTCAATACTATCGGAACGCGGCGGATTCGCCGATTTATTTCGGTGACATTTCGAATAGTTATACCTGGGGCGAAAGATTGTTCGGCGATTTCGGTTTTCCGAGTTTTCCTTCCGACCCCGGGATCGTCGATGACCTTTTCAGAGGCGGTTCAAACAGCAGCTCAGACTGGGATTGGGACAGCTGGGATTCGTCCGACACGGATTGGGATTCCGATTGGTAAAAAACAGTCTGCTGAACCGTGCGCGGAAGCCTCAGCCGGTCCGGCCTCCTCTGATGAACCCGTCGTCATACCCATCCTGCATGTCACCTTCTGCATTGACAAACTTTCGTGTTTTCAATATACTTTATCTGATAATTTGAAAGATTTCCAACGTCCGCCGGGGACTGTACGGAATTGTGGATCGGGCTTCAGCGCCCGTTTTTGATGCTGCGCTCCTTGGCGGAGGGCAGATTTTTTATGTCAGGAAAGGAACGCCGGATGCAGTACATGCTGAGCAATGTCAATATCTTCAGCGGCGGTGAGACCCGAAGGGGTGATATCACCGTCTCCGAACGGTTTTTCCGTTTCGGGTCTTCGGCATCTGACCTTGATCGGATGATCCCCGGTGACCGATTCACTGTTTTTCCCGGTTTCGCTGATGTGCATGTTCACTTTCGCGAGCCGGGTTTTTCTTATAAGGAGACGATCGCCAGCGGCAGCCGGGCTGCGGCACACGGCGGATATACCGCCGTCTGTACGATGCCGAACCTGGATCCGACCCCGGACGATCCGGAAAAACTCCGGGTCCAGCTGGATGCCATTAAAAAGGACGCGGCGATCCGCGTTTTCCCCTACGGCACCATCACCGTCGGGGAAAAGGGGGAGACGCTCTCTGACCTGGAAGGTCTGGCCCCTTCCGTGATTGCCTTCTCGGATGACGGCCACGGTGTCCAGCGGGATGAAATGATGCGGGCCGCCATGCTGAAAGCGAAACAGCTCGGCAAACTCATCGTCGCCCACTGCGAAGACAACTCCCTGCTGCGCGGCGGTTACATCCACGACGGAAAATACGCAGCCGCGCACGGACACAAAGGGATCTGTTCGGAATCCGAATGGGGGCAGATCGCCCGCGACCTGGAGCTGGTCCGGGAGACCGGATGCGGCTACCACGTCTGCCACATTTCCACAAAAGAATCCGTCGCGCTGATCCGCAAAGCCAAAGCCGAGGGACTGGACGTGACCTGTGAGACCGCCCCGCATTATCTGCTGCTGAATGATTCCATGCTTCAGGAAGAAGGGCGCTTCAAAATGAATCCGCCCATCCGGGATGAATCGGACCGGCTGGCACTGCTGGAAGGGCTGCGCGACGGGACGGTCGACATGATCGCCACGGATCACGCCCCGCACAGTGCAGAAGAAAAAAGCCGCGGACTGCAGGGGAGCCTGATGGGCATCGTCGGTATCGAGACCGCTTTCCCGCTGCTTTACACTGATCTGGTACTGAAAGGCGAACTGAGCCTGGCGCGCCTGATCGAACTGCTTTCCGATGCACCGCGCAGACGCTTCGGGCTGCCGGAGACGCTGAGCGAAGATGCTCCGGCGGACTTCACCGTCTTTGACCTCGAAGACAGCTATGAGATCGATCCGGGGACATTCCTCTCCAAAGGGCGCAGCACGCCCTTTGCCGGCCAGAAGGTGCAGGGCCGCTGTGTTCTGACCGTCGCGGACGGGAAAACCGCATATGAAGACACGGAGCGGCTTTGCGGCGCGAAGTGAGAAATGACCGGACACTGAAAGAATAAAAATGAAACAGGGACTTTTTACCATCATCGAAAATACGGCTTTGACGTCCTCCGTTTACCGCATGCGGCTGGAGGGCGATACCTCTGCCGTTGAACGGCCCGGGCAGTTCGTCAACATCCGCCTGGAAGGAAAATTTCTGCGCCGTCCCATTTCCGTCTGTGATCTGGAAGGCAGCGTACTGACCCTTATCTACAAAGCAGTGGGGAGCGGGACGGAACAGATGAGCTGCATGAAAACCGGCACCGTTCTGGACCTTCTGACCGGACTCGGCAACGGCTATGACCTCTCCGATTCCGGAGACAGACCGCTCGTGATCGGCGGCGGTGTCGGCGTCCCACCGATGTACTGGCTGGCAAAACAGCTGTGCGCGGCCGGCCGTGAAGTGACCGCCATTCTGGGCTTCAACACCGCGGATGAGATCTTTTACGCCGATGAATTCAAAGCGGCCGGCGCGAAGGTGATCCTCACGACCGTTGACGGTTCGGCCGGCATCCGCGGATTCGTGACCGACGCCATGAAAGACCTGCCTTATTCTTACTTTTACGCCTGCGGACCGGAACCGATGCTCAAAGCCCTTTACCGCGCGTCGAAGACCTCCGGCCAGCTGAGCTTTGAAAAACGGATGGGCTGCGGTTTCGGCGCCTGCATGGGCTGCACCTGCCGCACCGTCACCGGTTATAAACGCATCTGCCGGGAAGGCCCGGTCCTGCGGAAGGAGGAGATCCTGTGGGAAGACTGAGCGTAAACCTGTGCGGGACCGAACTGGACAACCCGCTGATCCCCGCTTCCGGGACCTTCGGGTTCGGTTATGAATTCGCCGAACTCTACGATATCAACATTCTGGGCACGTTCTCCTGCAAAGGAACGACCCTTCATCCCCGCTTCGGCAACGAAACGCCCCGCATCGCGGAGGCGCCGTCCGGGATGATCAACGCCGTCGGGCTTCAGAACCCGGGCGTTGACGCCGTGATCGCCGAAGAACTGCCAAAACTGGCTAAATGCTTCAGCAAACCGATGATGGCCAACGTCAGCGGTTTCTCGCTGGAAGAATACGCGGCCGTCTGTGAAAAACTGGACCGCGAACCCCAGGTCGGATGGCTGGAAGTCAACATCTCCTGTCCGAACGTCCACGGGGGCGGCATGAGCTTCGGGACCGATCCGGAACAGGCTGCAGCCGTCACCCGGGCCGTGAAAGCGGTCACCACGAAACCGGTCATCATGAAGCTTTCACCGAACGTCACCGACATTACGGCCGTCGCGAAGGCCTGCGAAGAAGCCGGCGCGGACGGCATCAGCCTGATCAACACCCTGATGGCCATGCGGATCGACCTGCGGACCCGCCGTCCGGTGCTCGCCAACATCACCGGCGGGCTCTCCGGCCCCGCGGTCTTTCCGGTCGCGCTGCGCATGGTCTGGCAGGTATCCCACGCGGTCTCCGTCCCGGTCATCGGGATGGGCGGCATTTCCTCGGCAGAAGACGTGATCGAGATGATGCTGGCAGGCGCTTCAGCCGTTGAGATCGGGGCCGCCAACCTCGCGGACCCGTACATTTGTCCAAAGATCATTGCCGATCTCCCCGCGGTCATGGACCGCTGCCGGATCAGCAGTCTGAAAGAAATCATCAAAGGAGCACACTAATGGGAAAAGATGTCATCATCGCCTGTGACTTTGCCACAGCCGAACAGACCTACGCGTTTCTGAATCAGTTCACCGGAGAAAAGCCCTTCGTCAAGATCGGCATGGAGCTTTTCTACGCGGAAGGGCCGGCGATCGTCCGGGAAATCAAAGCCCGCGGCCACAAGATCTTTCTGGACCTGAAGCTGCACGACATTCCCAACACGGTCAAAAAGGCCATGGCTGTCCTCTCCCGTCTGGATGTGGACATCTGCAACCTCCATGCTGCCGGCGGTCTGGACATGATGAAAGCCGCCGTGGAAGGCCTGACCCGCCCCGACGGCACCCGCCCGCTGCTGATCGCCGTGACCCAGCTCACCTCGATCGACCAGCAGCGCATGGAAAACGAACTGCTCATCCGCGAACCGCTCGCGGAAGTCGTCATGAAATACGCGCAGAACGCGAAATCCGCCGGGCTGGACGGGGTGGTATGCTCCCCGCTGGAATCCGGCCGTGTCCATGAAGTCTGCGGAGAAAGCTTCCTGACCGTCACCCCGGGGATCCGCTTTGCCGACGGAGCCGCCGGCGACCAGCAGCGGGTGACCACCCCCGCGAAAGCCCGTGAAATCGGCTCGGACTACATCGTTGTCGGACGCCCGATCACCGCGGCCGAAGACCCGGTCGCAGCCTACCGCCGCTGCATGTCCGAATTTGTTGGCTGACCAGTCAAAAGGAGCATTCGAACGGATGCTCAGATCATAGGAGAAATTGATGAAAGAAAGAATCGCAAAAGACCTGCTGTCCATCGGGGCCGTATTTCTGCGGCCGGAAGAACCCTTCACCTGGGCCAGCGGCATCAAAAGCCCGGTTTACTGTGACAACCGTCTGACCCTGACCGCCCCCGCGGTCCGGAATGACGTGGAAAACGGACTGGCCGAACTCATCCGCACATACTTCCCGGATGTGGAAGTGCTGATGGGGACCTCCACCGCCGGGATCGCCCATGCCGCCATCACCGCCCACCTGATGGATCTGCCCATGGGTTACGTCCGCAGCGGGAACAAGGACCACGGCCGGCAGAACCGGATCGAGGGCAAACTTGATGCCGGACAGAAGGTCGTTGTCGTCGAAGACCTGATCTCCACCGGCGGCAGCGTGATCGAAGTCGTTGACGCCCTGCGCGAGGCCGGAGCCGAAGTTCTGGGGATCGTCAGCATCTTCACCTACGGCATGCAGAAAGGACTTGACCGCCTGGCTGCGGCCAACGTCGTGAACCATTCGCTGACCGATTTTGACGTCATCACACAGGTGGCCGCAAAAGAAGGCTACATCCGGCAGGAAGATGTCGAACGCCTGATCGCCTTCAGGAACAACCCCTCGGATGAAAGCTGGATCACAGGAGAAAAGAAATGAACAATCTCATCGATATCATGCAAATGAGCACGGACGAGATCCGGGAACTGCTGGACAGATCCATGGATATCATCGCCAATCCCGCGAAATATGCCCACGTCTGCGACGGCAAGATCCTGGCGACGCTCTTCTTCGAGCCCTCCACCCGCACCCGTCTCAGCTTTGAATCCGCCATGTACAGCCTCGGCGGCAATGTGATCGGGTTCTCCGACGCCAAAAGCAGCTCCACCTCCAAGGGAGAAAGCGTCTCCGACACCGTCCAGACCGTCGGCTGCTATGCCGATATCATCGCCATGCGCCACCCGAAGGAAGGCGCCCCGCTGGTAGCCTCCCGCACCGCTGGCGTCCCGGTGATCAACGCGGGGGACGGCGGACACAACCACCCGACCCAGACCCTGACCGACCTGCTGACCATCTACCGCGAAAAGGGCACCCTCGAGAATCTGACCGTCGGGCTCTGCGGCGACCTGAAATTCGGCCGCACCGTCCATTCGCTCATCTCCGCCATGTCCCGTTATAAAAATGTCCGCTTCGTCCTGATCTCTCCGGAAGAGCTGCAGGTCCCGCGCTACATCATCAGCGATGTACTGGAAGCCAACAACATCCCCTACGAAGAAGTCACCAGCCTGGAAGACGCGATCCCGAATCTGGACATTCTCTACATGACCCGTGTCCAGCGCGAACGCTTCTTCAATGAAGCCGACTATATGCGGCTCAAGGATACCTACATCCTGACGCCGGAAAAACTCCGCACCGCCAAAGAATCGCTGACCATCATGCACCCGCTGCCGCGTGTCAACGAGATCTCCGTGGCTGTCGATAAAGACCCCCGCGCCTGCTACTTCAAACAGGTGCTCAACGGCAAATTCGTGCGCATGGCGCTCATCATGAAATTACTGGAGGTAAACGCATGATCATCGGAAAGATCAAAGACGGTATCGTACTCGACCACATCACTGCCGGACGCGGTATGGAGATCTACAGGATCCTCGGGCTGGACAAACTGGACTGCACCGTCGCCATGATCAAAAACGCCGACTCCAACAAGATGGGCAAAAAGGACATCATCAAAGTCGGGCAGATCATTGATCTGGACTTCGCCGTGCTGGGATACATCGACCCGGGCATCACGGTCAACATTATCCGTGACGGCGAACTCGTCAAACGGGAACACCTGACCCTGCCGGAGCGCATCCAGAACATCATCAAGTGCAAAAACCCGCGCTGCATCACCTCGACCGAGCAGGAACTCGTCCAGGAATTCCGCCTGACAGACCGGGAAAAGAAGATCTACCGCTGCATCTACTGCGAACACGAGGCCCCGAAAGCCGAAGAGTAGGGGCAGCAGGACCGCGCCATACAGCACAGCTTTGGCTGACAAGTGCGTATCCGATCAAACGCTGACAGAAGAAAACCCCGCGCCGGGTCATTACGGCGCGGGGTTTTTGCTGTTTTACTGCGGTCTCCATACTGTTAAAGAATTCAACCTGTTGTGTTCATGGCAACCAAAAGTGAGTGCTTCGCATGGCGCGGCCCGATCGCTCGTGTGTTTGCATAAGCTGCTTGCCGCGCCTGGTTTTATTAGCCGGGGCCGATCGGGCTGGCCTTACGGCCACCCGTCGGCCCCGGCACCCCCGGTTATTATGTCAGGGACGATAAACTTTTTTTCCCGCCATGGTTTTATCTTACTCATCAACATACCAAGATTTGGCTGTCTTTCAGCTAAAGCTCCTCGTCTCTATCTGCATAGCAGGTTGGTTTTTCTCTTTTCCTGCGGTCTCCATACTTTCACCGCTTCGGTATTTCTCCGAAAACAGGCGTGATATAATTTTCCATCATCACAATCGGGATCACAGAACAGGCAGGGGCTGCTGCCACGGACAGCACGTATCACCGGCCGCGGAGGGCAGAGCATGAATTTAAAAACCAAGCGGGAACTGATCAAACAGATGCTTCACGGGCTGGAAGAGCGGCAGCTGCTCACGGACCGGAAAACGGCTTCGGAAGAGCTCTCCGCGCTGATGGAACGCCTGGAAAGGCTGTTCCCGCTGCAGAACCGCCTCGTCTGTTCGGAGATCGCAGATGCCTGTGCCCCGCTTCTCGGAAAAATGCCTGAGAAGGGCTGGGCTGCATTCTGTTACGACTTTCTCCGCGACCGCATGTTCCCGAACCGGAATTTTGCGCCGGATGCCGCACCCTATGAGCGCGGCGCACTGACCTTTCTCACGATCCTCCGGGTCCTTCTGGACTACGAACGGCAGGTCCTGCCGTTTAATTATGATTACGATTTCCGCTTTCTGGCACCGGAAGAATACAGAACCTTTGACCATGCAGAGGAGTACCGGCTGTTCCTGGCCGCCTTCCGCCGGGAGTTCGTCTATGAACTGATGCGGATCGGCAGCGAAGTCACCCCTTACTGCACACTCGCACACATTGCCGGCGTCCATCACATTGCCATGACCGTGGCCCGGGCCATCCACACCGGCGGCGGAAATATTGATCTGGCGCTGGTCTCCGCTTCGGCAGCCGCGCATGACATCGGAAAATTCGGCTGCCGCCCCAATGAACCCGTCCCGCACCTGCATTATTACTACACCGGGTACTGGCTTGAGAAACGGGGATTGTACGCCATCAGCCACATTGCATCCAACCACTCCACCTGGGACCTGGAACTGGACGCGCTTTCCGCTGAATCCCTTTGTCTGATCTACTCCGACGTCCGCTCCAAGAGCCGCTTCGACAACGGCCGGGAATACAATGTGCTGTTCTCTCTCGGAGAGGCCTTCAGTGTGATCCTGAACAAACTGGAAAACGTTGATGAAGCCAAGAAACGCCGCTACAAGATCGTTTACCGGAGGCTCCAGGATTTCGAACACTACCTGATTTCACTCGGGGCGGATGTCGCGCTGACCGGCTACCCGCAGTCCGCGTCCGTCCCCCGGGATCCCGTCCTGCTGACCGCGGACGAAGCGGTGGACCGGCTGACGACCCTTTCCATGGAGCATCACCTGCGGCTGATGCACCAGCTTTCCAGTGAGCAGAAATTCGGGAACATCATCGAAGCCGCGCATGCCTCGCGCGACTGGAAACAGCTCCGCGTCTATCTGAATATCTTTGAGGAATACTGCACCTACCTCTCCGCCCGGCAGAAAATGCAGGCGCTCGCCTTTCTTTACGAGCTCCTGATCCACCGCGAAGGCGATATCCGCCGTCAGGCAGCCGGGCTGATCGGCAAGATCATCGCCCGCTTCCACCTCGTTTACCGCAAACGGCTGCCGGAGGATGCGCCATCCGACCCGGCCGAGGAAGTGCCCTTCACCCTCTGGAAAGAATACCTTGAAAAGATCATCCGTCCGGACCATAAGACGACTGCCCAGCAGCGCTCGCATATCGGGTTCACGCTCCACCTGGTCGTAGAAGCCGTGCTGCAGAACGGGCGGACCGAATCCCTGCCCCGCTTTGTGGACGCGCTTCTGGCCTATTACACCGAACCGGAGAAAATGGATGATGACACTGCCTTCACGCTGCTCAGCGCCATCCAGACGCTGCCGCCGCAGTATTACGGAGAAGAGACCCGGGAGCGTCTCATCGGTTTTGCCGCCTGGTTTGCCGGGCACGGTGACGTCCGCATGTGCACCGCTGCCCTGCTGTACCTGCGGGAAGCCCAGCGCACGCTGCCGAAAAATTCCGCGCAGATGCGCCGCATCGCCGATGTGGTGCGCGCCATCACCGACAGCAGCCTGACCCTCCGCTTTCTCCGCTGCCGCATCCTGCAGCGGGCCGGAGAAGATGTACGGGACGAAGCCGAGGTCTTCCTCCAGCAGGAAGTCGCGGGGGACATCTTCCTGGACAACCTGAAGATCGCCGCGCCCTGGGTGAGCAAGGTCGTCGGGATCGAACTGCTCAAAGCGCAGGCAGAACAGGGACATACGGACAATATGCTCCACATCTGCACCCATTATTCGAACCTCGTCAAAGTATCGGAGCGGGTCGTCGTCCGTCATGAAGCCGGGCAGGCCCTGCTTTCCGTCCTGCCGCTCCTGCGCCGGGAACAGCGCAACGAAGTCGTCGTCGAGCTCGGGAAGGGCATCGAACTGGGGCAGTACGAGATCTCAAAATACATTCCCGATTACCTTGGAAAAGCCGCCCTGCTGCTCCACCCCAGTGAACTGGATGAACAGGTGACCTGGCTCCGGACGCTCCTCGGCTCTCCGACAGACAGCACCGTACACGGGGCGCTGCACACCATCGGCATCCTGCTGCAGAATTACGGATCCTACCGCGGCCGGTTCTCCGAATCCGCGGACCATTATCTCGAACGGCGCAATGAGCTGCTCGGCCTGCTGCTCCAGGGGCTCGCCCATTACCGCGAAGCCGTCCGTCAGGAGGCCCTGCTGGTCATCGCCCAGCTTTTCGACGGCGGGACGCTCAGCATGACAGAACGGGCGGACCTTTTCACGCTCTGCTGCCGCAAACTGCTTTTCCTGATCGAAAAAGCGCCGGACCAGGACGCCCTGACCTTCTTTTACCGCGCGTCTGCCCTGGCCCATATCGAACGCTTCCTCGCCCTTTACCGTCTGGATAAGGGCTCTTTCCCCTTCGAAAAACCGACAAAGATCGCCTTTTTCCCGGGGACCTTCGATCCCTTCACGCTTTCCCACAAAGGGATCGTCCGCGCGATCCGCGCCATGGGCTTCGAGGTCTACCTGGCCGTGGATGAGTTTTCCTGGTCCAAAAAGCCCCAGCCGCACCTGATCCGCCGGCAGATCATCAATATGTCCGTCGCGGGAGATTTCCATGTACACCTCTTCCCGGACGAGATCCCGGTCAATATCGCCAATCCGTCGGACCTGCACCGGCTCAAGGATCTTTTTGAGGACCTGGAGCTCTACATCGTGGCCGGCGCGGACGTGATCGCCAACGCTTCCGCCTACAAAAAGAAGCCGGAACCCTGGTCGATCCATTCAATGAACCATGTCATCTTTATCCGCCCGGACCACCCGGAGCTTCCTTCCGCCGAAACACTGAATCTGACCGGGAACGTGATCGAGCTGCGGCTCCCGCCGGAACTGGAGGATATCAGCTCCAGCCGCATCCGGGAAAATGTGGACCAGAACCGCGATATTTCCCACTACATCGACCCGGCGATCCAGGATTTCATCTACCAGAACGGGCTCTACCTCCGGGAACGGCAGGATAAACTGATGCTCACCCCTTCGGATATCTCCTTCGAATGGCTGCAGCCGCCTTACAGCGCCCTGCCCGGCATGCCGGATGTACTTCGGAAACTGGCCGATGAGGCCGAACGCCGCGGCGACAGGCTGCTGCTGATGCGCCGCAGTGCAAATTGCGTCGGGGCCATCTCCATCCGGGAGCTCGGCACCTCCGAGCTTTTCTCCGCGGTCCGCGACGCGGTGCTTGCCAACCGGATCCGCCTGCGCGCTGCCGGAAAAGTCCTGTTCATTACGGATTTCTGCGCGGAAGGGGACGATGCCCAGCTGCTCCTCAGCGAAGCACTGGCCGAAGCACTTGCGGAGGAGTGCGTTTACGCGCTCTTCACACCGCGGAGCGGTTTTTCGGATGACAGCATGGATCTCTTCGCGCGTCAGGGCTTCAGGAACCGTGAAGAAGACCTGCCGCTGCTGCTCGAAGCGGATATGCACGCCCCCTCGGTCCTGATCCGCAATCTGGAAACCACCATCCAGGAACCGCTGGACCGGGATCCGCGCGTCTGTGAAGCGGTCTCGCGCGGCCATGCGCGGCTGCAGCGCGCGCTGACGGGACTGTACCCCGGATCGCTGGTCCTCACCCTTTCCTCAACCGTCATCCACCAGCGGCTGCTGGAGCGGATCACCGCCTTTAACCATGTCCCGCCGGTCCCCCTGACCCCGCGCGTTCTCGGAGAATGCATGTGCGTCCCGTTCGGTAAAATGCTCCGCGGCCGCATCCTCCCCAACACGGTCACCAAAACGATCCACACCGACAAGGTATATGAACCGGACCTGCGTTCCAACACGATAGAGGCCTTTCCGTACTACCCGCCGATCCCGGACCAGATCCGGACGATCAAATCATTTGACCGCCCGGTCATCCTCGTGGATGACGTGATGCACCCGGGGAACCGCATCCGCACCCTTGACCCGCTTTTCCGTCAGGAGGAAATCGACGTGCGCATGGTGCTTGTCGGGGTCCTCTCCGGACGCGGCAAGGACCTGATGAAAGAGCGGAACCGCCCGGTGGACGGGGCTTATTACCTGCCGACCCTGCGCGAATGGTTCGTGGAGTCAACGCTCTATCCGTTTATCGGCGGGGATACCGTCCGGCGCGCGCAGGAACCAGTGCCGGGACTGCTGCCCGGGATCAATCATATCCTGCCTTACGCGAATTCCCTGTTCGGGACCGATTATCCGAAACAGTCCTTCTTTGAACTCTCGCGCTGCTGTCTGGAATCCGCCCGCGATGTGATGCTGGCGCTGGAACAGGCATATCGGGAACAGTATTCCCGCAACCTGACGCTCAGCCGGCTGAGCGAGGCGGTCATCCTGCCGCTCTGTCCGGACAAGGGAGCCTGTCTGCATTATGATCCGAACCTGGCGGCTTCGGTCTATCTTGAAAATGATCTTGAACAGCTGCTTCGGGGGGCTGTATGAAGAAAACTTTTTATTATTACAGAAAAAACGGCGCGCTGCTGGCTGCCGGAACGGAACGTCCCGGCCTGGAAGCCGCCATTCCGAATCCGGGTGAACATATCTATTACCTGACAGACGGGGATCCTGTCCTCGGGCGCGGAAGCTTCCGGGCAAACGCGTCCGGACAACTGGAAGTCCCCTGCGGTCTTGAAGTGCTGGATGCCTCCCGCCTGCCGGATCTCCCGCTGGATGAGCCGCTTGGATCCGCTCTCCGCGAGGGAAGGCTGACCGTCGTTAATGCAGCCCGTGCCGGATGGGAACGGATGCTGGAAACACCGCGGAAGGGGAAAAAGCGCGTCAACATTCTGGCCATCGGCGACGTGGGCTCGACCCTGCTGACAGGTCTCAAACTGCTCGGGGGAGATGTGATCTCCCGCATCGGCATCTGCGATATCTCCGAAAAACTTACGGCCCGCTGGGAATTTGAGATGGGGCAGGTCTCCCTGCCCTGGGATTACGACGCGCTGCCCGAAGTCGTGACGGTCACGCCGGACACACTGTTCGACTGCGACGTTTTCGTCTTCTGCGCCTCCAAAGGCATCCCGCCGGTCGGGTCGCAGGTCAAGGACGTCCGCATGGCACAGTTCGAATCCAACGCCGGACTGGTCCGTTCCTATGCCCGCATGGCACGGGCACAGGGTTTCCGCGGACTGTGGGCAGCCGTCTCCGATCCGGTCGATCCGCTCGCCAAAACCGCTTACCTTGAATCCAACAGGGATGATGACGGGAACTGGGACGGACTCGGTCTCCTGCCGGAACAGGTCCAGGGATACGGCCTGGGCGTCATGAATGCCCGCGCGGCCTACTACGCCAAACGGGATCCGCGCTTCAGTGCTTTTCTCCGGGACGGACGGACCTTCGGTCCGCACGGGAAAGGGCTGTGGACCGCAAATTCCCTGAGCAGCTATGACGAATCGCTTTCCCGCGAACTGACAGAGCTCACGCTCACCGCGAACCTGAAAATACGTGAACTGGGCTTCAAACCCTACGCGGCGCCGGCACTTTCATCCGGAGCCCTTTCGCTCCTGCTCACACTGCGCGGGGAATGGCACTGCGGGTCGGTCTTTCTCGGCGGGATCTACATGGGCTGCAAAAACCGCTTTACGGATGCCGGCATCGAAACGGAACTGCTCCCATCCATCCCGGACGAATGCTTTGCCCATCTGCAGGCCGCGGCGGCAGAACTGAAAGCGATCCTCTGATGACGGAAAACAGCCGCCCGCCCCTTCTCGTGATCTTCCCCCGTCCGGATGACCCGGCCGACGCGGTCCGCCCGGATGCCGTACTGGCATCGGCCCTGGAGGGGATCCCGCACCGGATCCTCCCCGAACTGCCCGAATCGGACCTGCTGCGCGGTGCCCGGCTGCTCTTTGTCCTGGCACTCGGGCCCTTCGGGATCAACACCGCGTATCTCCGTCTGCTGCGCCGGCTGCGCACGGATCCTTTTCTTCCGGAAGGAAGTACCGCCGCGATCCTTACGGACGGCGGCAGCGAACTCTACACAAAATCTGCGGCGGCGGAACTGGCGCTGGCACTCAACAGCGCGGGTGCGGCCCTGATCGGCCGTCCCCTGGTGGAAGCGACCGGTTCACTGGCCAATTTCCGGCTGCAGGCAAAACTGCTCGGGACCGATTTGGAAGGCGCGTACAGATCCGCTGCCCGCGACCTCGCCGAACGGCTGAGCGCACCGGAACCCGAAAAACACGAAACACCGGAGCTGCTCGTCCTGCATGCTTCCTCTCACCGCACGTCCAACACCATGCAGCTTTGGGCAGGGGTCCGCGAACGGCTCGGAGAGCCTTTCCGGGTCACGGAGATCGGTCTGCGCAACGGGACGGTCTCCGACTGTTCCGGCTGCCCCTATACCATGTGTATCCACTTCGGGGAACAGGGACGCTGCTTTTACGGCGGGCTGATGCAGGAGGAAGTCTGGCCGGCGGTGCTCCGCTGCAACGCTCTGGTCATGATCTGTCCGAATTACAACGACGCGCTCTCCGCCAACCTGACAGCTTTTATCAACCGGCTGACCGGGCTCTTCCGCCGGCAGCGTTTTTATGACAAAGCCCTTTTTTCCATCATCGTATCCGGATATTCCGGCGGGGATATCGTCGCCCGTCAGCTGATCGCAGCGCTGAACATGAACAAATCTTTCTATCTACCGGCACGCTTCGCGATGATGGAGACCGCAAACGACCCCGGAGAGGCAGTCAGCCTGCCGGGGATCGGCTCCAGAATGGACAGCTTCGCCGCCCGCATCCGCAGCACGCTGCTGAAAGAGGACGTCCGATGAGATCCCTGCTGATCAAAGACACGACACGGGAAGAACGGGAGGAGATCCTCCGCTCTTCTCTGGACTGCAGCGGCGGATGCGAAAACTGCTCCTCCTGCTGGCTCGGCGGAGGAAGCCCGTGGGACATCTATCAGGACTGGATCGACGGGAAACGGGAGCTCCGCGAAATCAACATGGAATACAATGAACGGTATCTGCAGGGCCGCCTGATCCGGTAAACACAGCAAAAAACGCAGCGGCAGCCGCTGCGTAAATTTGCCGGAAAAATCGCTCACTTTGATATGCTCCCGGCAATCAAAAGTGAGCGCTTTACACTACTATATGAGCTCACTTTGATAAGCACAAGGCAGTCGAAAGTGAGTGCTTCGCAAGGCGCGGCCCAATCGTTCGTATGTTTGCATAAGCTGCTTGCC
>CADBKS010000045.1 GCA_902795255.1 uncultured Chloroflexota bacterium | reverse complement strand
TTTTATTCTGGATCTGGATCCCTACATAGGTCTTCCCGGGGATCGGCGCTTCGATCGTCAGCTGTTTTGCGGAAAGCTTCATTTCAAGGTCGTGCTGGACGGTCGTCACCTTATCGCTTTCCTCATCCAGGCTGACGGTTCGGGTCCGGACCTGGATCTCCGGTTCCGGCTCCGGTTCTTTTTTCGGTTCCGGGACCGGTGCGGGGGCCGGCGCGGAAAGGAGCCCGCTGCCGTTGTGGTCGGGGTTTTCCTCAAAAACCGGTTCCACAGGCTTCTCTTCCGGTAATTCTTCTGCGGGGGTCGGTGTGAGGGGAAGCTGTTCCGGGGCAGTCCTGCGTCTGGGGGCTGGTTTCCGGACCGGTTTTTCGATGGCGGAACGGTCAGCCGGTTTGACTTCGGCTTCCGCGGAGCGCTGTTTTTTCTTCGCCGGCGGTTCCTTCGGGATCATCGCTTCTTTATCCGGCGCGGGCTGGGAGATCTCTTTGAAGGTTTCCCGGAGCTTGCGCAGCCCGTTCCCGGCTTCCCTGCGAAATTCGCTGCTTTTCCGGTCTTCGTCCGGTTCCCGGGCTGAAAGCAGGCCGACGGTCGAACGGAAGTCTGTTTCAATATCGGAGGTCAGCTGCGCGGCCCGCTGCTGTTCCGCTTCCATCTCTTCGGCTTCAGCTGCCGTGCGGATATTTTCCCAGTAGACCCGGACCGGTACTTCCTGCTCTTTGCTGTTCATCGCCCGTTCGCGGGCGGCAAGGAATTTCCAGGCCTGCCAGATGAAGAAGAAGGTCAGGAAGATCAGCAGGATCACCATCCCGCTGTTCCCCAGCACATTGGTGACCACGGTCACGACCAGGTTGGCGATCCCGCCGCCGTTTTCCGAAGCAGGGAGGGGCGGGATATGCTTGTTGGCATTGTACTGGAGGACCAGCGCCAGGAAGAAGAACAGCCCGAGGAAGTAAAGCCATCGTTTGTAATGGATCTCACGGAACTTATTGAAGTTGCGCAGCCAGAGCCGGACACAGAATGCGGCCAGCCAGCAGTAGACCAGATAACTGATGATGCCGAAAAGGTTCCTGGAAAACTGCGCGCACCATACGGCCGCTTCCCGGTCGCTGTCACCCGCGATGGAATAGAGGCACAGGATCGAAAAGGTGAACAGCGGGATCGCAGCCAGATCGATCCAGCCGCTCTTGCCGCTCAGAAAGCGCCGGATCGGGCCTTTCCCCTGATTTGCCTTCTGCTCGGCGAGCGTTTTGGGACCTTTGCTCCGTTCCCGGATCTGTGCTTTTTTCTCTTTCCATCCGGCGGACGCGGACGTCTTTGTCTGCTTTGCAGCCGGTTTTGCGGTTTTTGTTTTTTTAGGCGCCGGACTCTGCTTCTTCGCGGATGCGGCAGCGGTCCTGCGCGTGGTGGTACCGGTTTTCTTTCCGGTCTTTTTTGTTGATTCGTTTTCTTTTGCCATGGCCTAATAGTATAACATTTTTTCTATATTATTCAGCGTTAAATGGTGCAAGATTGGTGCCTGACTCACAGCCTTTCCGGTTTTGCGGAACGGCCGGTTTGCCCGGAAAATAACGCGGTTTTGCGGAGAATATCGGAAAAAAGACCGGAAAAATACCGCTTATTCCTCACATAATACCGCTCAAATGTCACTTTTTGCGGGTAAGATATCATTTATCAAGTAAGATATACAATTGATAAATTGTGGCAAGAGTGTACGATATCGGCTGATTTGCATACGGATCAGCTAAAGAAGGAAAAAACTGATGCAGAATAATATTGTTGAAAAAATTCCGACTGCTAATGCGGACATCCCGCAGCGGATCGGGCGTTTGAACGAACTGGCTTACAATCTCTGGTGGGCCTGGAATCCGGATGCAGTCAATCTTTTCAGACGGCTGAACCTGAATGTCTGGGATACTGTTTCCCACAACCCCATTGAAATGCTTCACGCGGTATCCCTTTCCTGCCTGAAGCAGGCATCTGAAGATCAGGACTACCTGAAGGATTATGACCGGGTCATGGCCGAATTCGACACTTATATGACCCGCAAGGACACCTGGTTCCAGCAGCATTACCCCCAGCATACTGACAAATCCATCGCTTATCTTTCATTTGAATTCGGCCTGCACGAATCGATCCCGGCCTATGCCGGCGGTCTGGGTATTCTGGCCGGCGACCATCTGAAAGAATCCAGTGATATGGGCCTTCCGCTGAACGCGATCGGTTTTATTTACAATCAGGGCTATTTTGTGCAGAAGATCAGCGAAGACGGCTGGCAGGAAACTTCCAACTTTTATCTTGATTTCTCGAAACTGCCAATCATCCCGCTCTACGATGAAAACGGGAAGAAACTGATGATCTCCGTCCGTCTGCCGGGCCGTGAGATCTATGCCCGCATCTGGAAGATGCAGGTCGGGCGCATTTCCCTGTATCTGCTCGACACAACGATCGAAGAAAACAGCTCCTATGACCAGCAGCTGACCGCCAAGCTGTATACCTCGGATCTTGAGACCCGGATCTCCCAGGAGATCCTGCTGGGTATCGGCGGCGTGCGCGCGATGCGCAGGCTCGGTATCGATCCGGCCGTCTGGCACATGAATGAAGGCCATGCCGCATTCCTTTCCCTGGAACGCTGCCGCGAACTGGTCGGCCGGGGCATGACTTTTGATGAAGCTTCCCAGATCGTCAGAAAGAGCGATGTCTTCACGACCCACACCCCGGTGCCGGCCGGCAATGACCGCTTCCCGATCTGGCTCATGGAAAAGTACTTCAGCCCGATGTGGCAGGAACTCGGCCTGACCCGTGACCAGTTCATCGACATGGCTAAAGAAAACACCACCTGGGGCGATCAGTTCACCATGCCGATCCTGGCCCTGAAGCTTTCCGAACGCAGCAACGGCGTTTCCGCGCTGCACGGTGTGGTCTCCCGCAACATGTGGCACTTCCTGTGGCCTGACCGCAAGGTCGAAGATGTCCCGATCAGCCACATCACCAACGGTGTCCATTCCTTCAGCTGGCTTTCCCGCCGCATGGGCCTGGTGTTCGATGAATATCTGGGTGAGGAATGGCGTGAGAACCCGGATGACCCGAAGGTTTGGGAAAAGGTCGATGAGATCCCCGATCAGGTGATCTGGGACGTCCGCCGCCACCAGAAGCGCATGCTCAACAACTACATCACCCGCGCTGCCCGCAAAGCCTGGCTGACCGGCACGGTCCACCCGGTGCAGATCATCGCCAGCGGTGTCATGCTGGAGCCGGATGCTCTGACGATCGGCTTCGCCCGCCGCTTCCCGACCTACAAACGCGGTTATTTGGTCCTGCGCGATTATGAACGGCTGATCCGCATGCTCAATGATGTGGAACGCCCGCTGCAGATCATCTTCTCCGGTAAGGCCCATCCGGCGGATGAGCCCGGCAAGCTGATCGTTCAGCAGCTGTACCGCGCGATCAAAGATCACCGCACCGGCGGCCGCATGGTCTTTCTTGAAGACTACAACATGGATATCGCCCGCCACCTGGTCCAGGGTGTTGATGTGTGGATGAATACCCCGCGCCGCCCGAATGAAGCTTCCGGTACGTCAGGAATGAAGGCCGCCATGAACGGCGCTCTGAACTTCTCCGTCCTCGACGGCTGGTGGGCTGAAGGCTACAACGGCAAAAACGGCTGGGCCATCGGCACGGAAGATGAATATGAATCCAATGAAAAGCAGGACGACGCTGACGCGCTGAGCCTCTATGAAACATTGGAAAACGAGATCATCCCGACCTATTATGACCGGCCGGAACCGGCTGTCCCGTCTAAGGAATGGATGGTCATGGTCAAGAATGCGATCCGCACACTTTCCCCGATGTTCTGCACACGGAGAATGGTTGGGGATTACGTCCGGAATATGTATGTTCCCGCTATGGAAGAAGACTGAGCTTTCATAACGAAGTGAAGCATGAACAGCCGGGCATACCCCGGCTGTTTTTGCTTCAGAAATTGTCATTTTACCTTTCCCGGCGGGCACTTCAGTACCAGATTGACGTTAATATACATTAAAGACCGGATCATTGATCAGATGATACCCGAGTGAAGACAGCTGCGGCTGCATTGCGGCGCGTCCGCATACGGATACGGATCATTTGAAAGCAAACACTTGTTATAAGGTGCCCGCTGCGAGTTACGGTTGAGTCTTATTTAGACCTGCGGATGCATTATTACATCTGTCGTCTCAGGTATATAAGTGGGGGGTGCTGGGGCCGACGGGTGAGCGAAGCTCAGCCCGACCGGCCCGGCTAATAAAACAAGGCGCGGCAAGTAAATTATGCCAACACACGAGCGATCGTGCCGCGCCATGCGAAGCACTCACTTTCGATTGCCATGTGTATATCAAAGTGAGCTCTTATAGGAGGAGTATTATGTTCGCAGAATTTCTGAATACACTTACGCCGGAAGTTATTACCGGCGGACTGGTCATATTTATCCTGCGCGTCATTGATATGACCCTGGACACACTGCGGCTGCTGTTTGTTGTCCGCGGAAAACGTGTTATCGTGTGGATCCTGGGTGTGATCACCAACACGATCTATATCGTCGCCATCAGCAATGTGCTGACCGGCAAAAACCATCCGTTTACGATCCTCTGCTACGCGGTGGGGTACGCGACCGGCAACATCCTCGGGATGCGGCTGGAAGAGCGGCTCGCGATCGGTTTCCGGGAGATCAACGTGATCTCCAAAACCAAGGGCCGGCAGATCGCGTCCGCGCTGCGCGATCTTGGTTTCGGTGTGACCGAAATGGTCGGGCAGGGGATGGACGGCACCGTGGATATGGTCAAAACCAACGTGAAACGCCGCCAGGCAAATGAAGTCCGCAAAGTGATCGAGGAGATCGATCCCGATGCTTTCATCACGCAGGACGATTTCGTCCCGGTCAACGCCGGCGGTCACTGGAGAAAGTAGCGTCTGCTGTTAATTTCCGGCTCGCTGCTTACAGTGAAGAACGATAAAAATAGGGCACCATCCGGTGCCCTTTATTTATGATCGGTCGGTGTGACCTGAGACTCTCACCATACCCCCTCCTGAAAGTCCCGCGTCTCAACTATAACACGGAATTACTGAATTATGACAATAAGTCTCCCGTTTTAGCGGTTATATGACGAAAACAGGATGAATGTCACGGCTTTGTAATAATACATTGGGAACAGCGGTCAGACAGTCGGGATGAAAGTGCCGTGTGTGCGGGAGAAAGTTTTTCCGAATCCTCTTCTCACTTCCGGATTCTGACTTTATAATAAAAACCATGGATCATGAAAATATTACAAAGGGGATCCTTACGGGGATCATCAACAGGTATATCGGAGAGATCGGAGCTGATCCGGGGAGAAGCATCCGCAAACTGCTGGATATGGCGGAGCTGACTTCTGACGGCCCGACACAGAAGATCTGTTATCAGATGATGCAGAAAATGGCGGAAAACCAGTCGAGTCCCTATTATGAGATGATCCGCCATATGGTGACCAGCCTCCCGCCCGAGACGGTCAGCAAGTTCGGGATCAATCTCGGCCATAATGCCTGGACCTTCAGCTCCGGCCATGTCCGGCAGATCTCGGCCAATCGGGATATATCGATCCCATGGGCGGTCCTGATCGACCGCAGCAGTGCTCCGGACCGCATCTCCTTCTCCGAAATCACGGACCTTGTCGGCCGCGGCCGGGCGGTGGATATCTTCGGCTGGCTGATCTTCTGCAGCGATGACCTGGATGAGTGGGAGGAGTACACGGAACTTTTCCAGAAGCATGATGACTGTGTTTTCGGTCTCTGCGTTTCTCCGCGGGCCCTGCGGGATGATCTGCTTGAAGAGATCTCCGGGATCCACAATCTGATGATCCTGCTGGATACCGGTCATGAGGAATGGCAGGAGTGGATGGAAAAACTTTCGCGGAGCGGATGCCTGTATTCCGCCTTCCGCACTATCCGGACCGCGGATGACGCGGCAGAGGTGACCTCCGGCGAATGGTTTGAGGAAACGGCTCCGTTTTACCCGCTGCTGGGCTTTACCTGTACCGCGGATGACTGTCCGGAGCAGGCTGCTGACGCCGTTCAGCGCTATATGTGGCAGACCCGGCTGGACCAGGTTTATCCGGTCCTGCCCTGCGACCTGATTTCTGATTTCCTGATCATCAGCCGGCTGGTCTCACACAGGGAGGTCCTTTACCGTGTGGAGACAGACGGTCGGGTCTCTGAAGGGGACGGGCTGCGTTTCCGGCCCGGTCCGATGCGCTGCGGTGACCTTTTCGGCCTGCTCCCTTCCGCGCAATAAAGCGGTATAATTAAAACAAGCGGCGGGATGTTCCCGCCTATAAGGAGAATTATCAAATGAGCAAACAGTATTATGAGATCACTCTTGCCGGCGTAAAGAGGAACCTGCCGTTGTTTGAAGTTGCCCCGGGCCTCAGGATCGCGATCCTGAACATTCTCGGCGATACCGAACTGGTCGAAGCCTGCGCGGGCGAACTCGCGAAAAAGCTGGAGACTGTTGATTATGACGTGATGGTGACCGCGGAGTCCAAGAGCATTCCGCTGATCCATGCCCTGTCGGTCCGCACCGGCAAACCGTATGTCGTCTGCCGCAAGAACTATAAGTCCTATATGGGCAATGCCATCCGCTCCACTTCCAACTCCATCACGACCCAGAGCGACCAGACCCTGATCCTGGATGAAAAGGATATTGACCTGGTCCGCGGGAAGAAAGTCCTGCTGGTCGATGACGTGATCAGCACCGGCTCCACCAAACAGGCGATGGAAGCGCTTCTTGAACAGGCCGGCGCCCAGCCGGATCCGATCCCGCTGGCGATCTGCGCGGAAGGCGATGAGTCATCCTGGCCGGATGTGATCTGCCTCGGCCATCTGCCGCTCTTTAAAGATTAATCCGCTTTCGTTCCGAAAGACATCAGCCGGCTCTGAAGGCCGGCTTTTTTATTGCCGGAACTCGTATCCCGTAAATCATAAAGATAGGGTACAATATGGTAAAGTGTCGAATGCCGGGTTTTCACGGGACGTGAAGGCCGGCATGCCGGAATAATTGCCTTCTATCAGGAGTAAATCGAATGGGTAAGAGCCTCGCAGAATGGAAACCCGGTGATCCGATGATCAATGAATGGGATTACTGGCAGGATCCGAATTATGTACCGGAAGACCCGGAAAAAGAGCAGCTGGTGCTGAAGCTTGCCTCGCTGATCACGGACCGCTATGTCAAGAAACTGCTGCATAAACTGAATAACCGGGATCCCGAATACTGGATGCTGGACATGATCCTCAACAAAGAGCAGCTGCGTTTCCTTCTGAATTTCAAGAAGACGCGTGTGCCTTACTCCGTCCCCCAGCTGGCGGAAATGAACAATATGTCGTTGGAGGATACGCAGAAGATGGTCGAACGTCTGCGCTGGATCGGCATCATTGAACAGAACCGCTCCAAAGATCCGGACAAACACCTCCAGTATGAACTGCCGATCTTTGTCCCGGGCAGTGCGGAATTCATGATGATGCAGGATAAACTGACGGATGAGTTCCCGCAGCTGGCCACCTTCTTCAACCTGATGACACAGCTTCCGCTGGGCGGCATCACACAGATGGTCCCGCCGGGCGGTTCCGGCGTCGGGATGCACACGATCCCGGTCGAAAAAGCTATTGAAATGGAAAACACCTCGGTCCCGGTGGAGCACCTTTCCCGCTGGATCGATATGTATGATAAATACGGCATTTCGGAGTGCTCCTGCCGCAAACAGCAGACGATGCGCGGCGAGGGTTCCGGCCAGATCCGCGGGGATTACTGCATCGGCATGGGCGACATGGCGGAGTACATGGATGACCGCGGCATCGGGCACCTGGTGAGCAAGGAAGAGGTTTACGAGATCCTGGAACGCGCCGAACGCCACGGCTACGTCCATCAGATCACCAATATCGACGGTGAGGATAAGATCGTCGCCATCTGCAACTGCGCTCCCGGCGTCTGCAACGCGCTCCGCACCTCCCAGCTTTACAATACGCCGAACCTTTCCGCTTCCGCCTACCGCGCACATGTTGATAAGGAAAAATGCGTGGCCTGCGGCAAGTGCGTTGAGGTCTGTCCGGTCGGGGCGGCTAAGCTTGGCCAGAAGCTCTGCCGGAAAGACGGCAGCGAAGTCACCTATCCGAAGACCGAACTTCCGGATGACCAGCCCTGGGGCGTCGACAAGTGGAACTATAACTACCGCGATGACGCCAAGATCAACTGCTATGACAGCGGTACGGCACCCTGCAAGACCGCCTGCCCGGTCCATCTTTCGGTACAGGGGTACATCAAAATGGCTGCCGAAGGCCGCTATGATGAAGCGCTCCGGCTGATCAAACAGGACAATCCTTTCCCGATGGTCTGCGGCGCTGTCTGTAACCGCCGCTGCGAGGATGCCTGTACCCGCGGGACGATCGATCAGCCGCTGGCGATCGATGAGATCAAAAAGTTCATTGCTTCCCTGGACCTGAAGGCTGAGAATCGTTACGTTCCGCTCTGTGAAAAACATGACGGCGGGATGTGGGGCGATGAATTCAAGGTGGCCGTGATCGGTGCGGGCCCTGCCGGCCTTTCCGCCGCTTATTTCCTGCGTCAGGACGGCTATCCGGTCACTGTTTTTGAAAAGGAAGAACGTCCGGGCGGGATGCTGATGAACGGGATCCCGAGCTACCGGCTGGAAAAAGATATCATCGAAGCCGAGATCGACGTGCTGCGCGATATGGGCATTGAGATCAAATGCGGCGTTGAGATCGGTAAGGATGTTACGATCAGTGACCTGCGGGAGCAGGGATACAAAGCATTCTTCGTCGCCATCGGGATGCAGGGCGGCCGTCTGGCCGGTGTCCCGGGTGAGGACGCTGAAGGCGTTGAGACCGGTGTGAGCTTCCTGCGCCGCATCAATAAGGATCATACGGTCCGCCTGAAGGGTGAGACTGTAGTGGTCGGCGGCGGCAATGTGGCCATTGATGTGGCCGGCACCGCGCTGCGCGCCGGCTCTTCCAAAGTGACGATGCTCTGCCTTGAGCAGCGGGATGAGATGCCCGCGGCCCGTGATGAGGTTGCCGAGGCTGTTGAGGACGGCGTGGAACTGATGAACGGCTGGGGCCCGAAGGAAGTGCTCAGCGAGAACGGTAAGGTGAAAGCGGTCGTCTTCAAGCGCTGCACATCCGTTTATGATGAACAGCACCGCTTCAGCCCGAAGTATGATGAGAACGATACCATCACCGTTTCCTGCGATAACCTGCTGCTTTCCATCGGTCAGTCTGTGGAGTGGGGCGATCTGCTGAAGGGAACGAAGGTCGAGCTCAACCGCAACGGTACGGCTGTCGCGGATCCGCTTACCCGCCAGACCGGAGAACCGGATATCTTCGTGGGCGGAGACGTCTTTACGGGTGCCCGCTTTGCCATCGACGCGATCGCGGGCGGACGGGAAGGCGCTGTTTCGATCAACCGTTATGTCCATCCGGGCAACCGGCTCGATCTGGCGCGCGACCGCCGTGAATTTATTGAACTCAACAAAGAGGATATCGAAGATCAGACCAAACGCGAGAGTTTTGACAGCGCCAAGCGTCAGATCCCCGGAAAGAAGAAGGGGATCGCGCGGGAGACCTTTGCGGACCTGCGTCTGTGCCTGACCGAAGAACAGGTGAAAAAGGAAGCCGCCCGCTGCCTTGGCTGCGGTGCGACAACAGTGGACACGAACCGCTGCATCGGCTGCGGCCTGTGTACGACGAAGTGCCATTTTGACGCGATCCATCTGCGGAGGGATGTCCCTGAGGCGAGCAATATGTGCCGCGCTGAGGATAAGCTCGGCAAGGTAGCTGCCTATGCGGCCAAACGGGCAGGGAAGATCTTGATCCGCAAGATCAAGGGAAATTAATCAGTTCGGAACCATTGAAGGAATGAAGGACCAAAATGACGGATATTATTGAAGTGAAAGCCGGTGTGGAAGCTGACAATGACCGTGTGGCGGCCGAAGTTCGAAAATTACTGAGAGAACATCATGTTCATCTGATCAATCTGATGGCCTCCCCGGGCGCCGGGAAGACCTCACTGCTGGAACAGACCATTGACGGCCTGAAGCTCCAGTTCCGTATCGCGGTTCTGGAGGCGGACGCGGATGCGGATGTCGATGCAAAACGCATTGAAGCGCATGGCGTGAAGGCTGTCCAGATCCATACGGGCGGATCCTGCCATATGGATGCCGCGATGACGCTGCAGGCCCTGAAGACGCTGGATCTGGACGCCCTGGATCTGGTATTTCTTGAAAATGTCGGCAATCTGGTCTGTCCGGCGGAGTTTGACGTCGGCGCGGATCTGAAAGTCATGATCCTGAGCGTGCCGGAAGGCGATGACAAGCCGCTGAAGTACCCGCTGATGTTCCAGATCGCGGACTGCCTGCTGATCAATAAGATCGATACGGATGAGATCTTTGACTTTGACCTGCAGAAGCTCCATGATAATGTTGGTCCGCTGAACAGCTCCATCCAGATCATCCCGATCTCCGCGTTTACCGGTTCCGGGATCGAGAACTGGCTGATCTACCTGCGGGAGAAGATGCTGATCTGGGCCGCAAATGAAAAGAAAACCTCCGCTGATTGCGCGTGAGTCCTGATAAGAGCCGGGGATACACAACTTCGATTGTCGTCCGCGACATAATAACCGGGGCGTAGCTCCTGCACCGCATATAAACAGGCGCGGACGCAGTCCGCACCTTACGGTGCAGGTTCAGTTTATGCAAACACACGTGTGATCGGGCCGCGCCATGCGAAGCACTCACTTTTGATTGCCGCGTGCATGTCAAAGTTAGCTTTTATAGTGGAAAATTGCATGAAAGTAATCGAGCTTAAAAAAACTTTTACGGACTCAAATGACCGTGACGCGTCGGAACTAAGGGCTTACCTTAAAGAAAAGCGTGTGTTCCTGATCAATCTGATGAGCGCCGCGGGGAGCGGCAAGACCACACTCCTTTCCCGCCTGATCACGGATCTCCGCGGCAAAGCCTCCATCGCGGTGATGGAAGCCGATATCGCTTCAAAGGTCGATGCCGAACGGATCGAATCGCTGGGTGCACAGAGCATTCAGGTCCACACCGACGGTATGTGCCATATGGATGCGGGCATGACCCGTGCCGGGCTGGAGGCAATGGACCTTTCCGGGACAGATATCATTTTCCTGGAAAACATCGGCAATCTGATCTGTCCGGCGGAATATGACACGGGAGCGGCCGCGAAGGTCATGATCCTCAGTGTCCCGGAAGGTGATGACAAACCGCTAAAGTATCCGCTGATGTTCCGTGAAAGCGACGCGCTGGTGATCACCAAGACGGATACGCTGCGCTTCTTTAATTTCGATATGGAAAAGGCTGTCGAACGGGTGAAGCGGCTCAACCCCGATATCCGTATTTTCCCGGTCTCCGCGAAGACCGGTGACGGCATGGAACCGCTCGAACAGTGGCTGCTGGAACAGACAGCGGTCTGGCAGGCCTGAACGATGCATGAACTCGGCATTGTGACCCATGTGATAAAGACGCTGACGGATGTCGCGGCGGAAAATGAAGTCACACATATCGCCTCTGTCACACTGGATGTCGGTGAGGTCTCCGGTGTGATCCGCGAGCAGATCCTGGACTGCTGGGATTATATGTGCGGAAAGCATCAGCCGCTTTTCACAAACTGCAGACTGCTCCTTGAGCCGCAGGAAGCAGTGACCTTCTGCGGAGCATGTGAACAGACCTATCCGACCGTGAAATACGGCAGGACCTGCCCCCACTGCGGCAGCGGTGAGACCTGGCTCCTGACAGGAAATGAGGTCACGATCAGAGAGATCGAAGCGGAATAAAGGCCGGAACGGTATAAAGGAATTAGAAGCGTCTGTCCATTCGGACAGACGCTTTTCTTTAAGGTTCTGTTTTGGCTGCAATAAAAAAGGCGCCGGAGCGCCTTTCGTTCACTGCGGTATGGATCATTTCGTCTTGAAATCCGGCACGGTCATTTCCGACAGACATTTTTCGGCCCACATGGAGTTGCCGATCACGCCGGCATTGTCACCCAGTTCACCTGGGACGATCGTGATGCCATCGATCGGGGTCACATGGACGCGTTCCTGGACGGTCTTGCGGATCGGGTCCAGCAGCAGATTGCCCGCTGCCGCGACGCCGCCCGTGATGATGATCCGCTCCGGTTCGAGAGCCATGATCATGTTGGAGACCGCGATCCCGAGATAGTGGCCGGCATTCCGGTAAATGTCGATCGCGATCTGGTCGCCTTTGAGGGCTGCTTCCGTGACGACTTTCGCCTCGATCTTGTTCAGGTCGAAGTCGACCAGATTGCCGAGGATCGTCGTACCGCCGTGGGCGATGGCTTTAATGGCGGCCGAGCGGATCGCCGGGCCGGAAGCATAAGTTTCCAGACAGCCATAGCCGCCGCAGTTGCAGCGGTTTCCGTGCGGTTCCACGATCATGTGGCCAAGTTCGCCCGCAACACCGGTGCGGCCCATGACCAGGTCGCCGTTGATGACGATACCGCCGCCGATCCCGGTCCCGAGTGCGAAGCAGACCGCACTGGAACAGCCGCGGCCGGAACCGACACGCAGCTCACCCCAGGTGATCGCGTTGACGTCGTTCAGCAGAAAAGTCGGCAGGCCGGTCTTTTCCCTGATCATATCGGCAACCGGCACATTGATCCAGTGGTCCGGCAGGTTGGTCATGAAGACCGAGACCCCGGTCCGGGAGTCGATCGCGCCGGGCAGACCGATCCCCGCGCCCAGAATCTCCGAAGCGTTCAGCCCGGAATCTGCGATCATGGTCTTGAAGAATGCCGCGATCCGTTCGATCACCGCGCTGTGGCCTTCCTGGGCCATGGTCGGGATGGAGCGCACTCCGTAGACGATGCCTTTTTCAGAATCAACAATGGCGCCCTTAATATTGGTCCCGCCAAGATCACAGCCGATATATTTACCCATTACAACTCCCTTTTCAGTTACTATAGGAGCTCACTTTGTTGTGCGCATGGCAATCGAAAGTGAGTGCTTCGCAGGGCGCGGCCCGATTGCTCGTGTGTTTGCATAAGCTGCCTGCCGCGCCTGGTTTGTATAGCCGGGGCCGATCGGGCTGGCCTGGCGGCCACCCGTCGGCCCCGGCACCCCGTTTATTATGTTATGGACGACTATTTTATTTGTGCATCCTCGGCTTATAATAAGGCTCACCTGTATTTAGCGGAGGGTACTTTTTTCCGGCAGCCGTCTATTTCCTCAGCATATCGCTCATTACGGCGATATCCTTCATGAATTTTACATCATGTACCCGAATTATATCGCATCCGTTCAAAATAGCATAGCAAATCACCGCCGCGGTCCCGGCTGTCCGTTCGTCCGCGGTCCGCTGCAGGTAGCGTCCCAGAAATGATTTGCGGCTCGGTCCGATCAGGATCGGGTAGCCCAGCAGCGAGATCTGCCGCATTTGCCGGATGATCTCCAGGTCGCATCCCGCTGAACTGCCGAAACCGATCCCGGGGTCCAGAATGATATTGCTCTGACGGATCCCGAATTTCTGTGCCCGTGTAGCCCGGTCCAGCAGCTGGGAACGCACCCTTTCCAGAACTTTCTCCGGAGTCAGGATCTCTTCGCCGGTTTTCCGGATCGGCTGCGTGCGCATCAGGACGGTCATTTTGCCGCTATCCGCGCAGAGCCGGTCAAGCTCCTCGTCATCCGGACCGCCGGTGTTGTTGATCCAGTCGATGCCGCAGTCCAGTGCTGCCCGGATCACGGCGGCCTTGCGGCTGTCGACCGAAAGCAGCGCATCCGGAAAACGACGCCGGACCTCTTTCAGGACCGGGATCAGCCGGCTGATCTCGGTCTGTTCCGGGATCTCCGTAAAACCGGGCCGGGTGCTTTCCGCGCCGAAATCGAGGATATCGGCACCGTTTTCAAGAAAAGTATCGCACTGGCGCAGTGCGCCGGTGATCAGGTTCTGCCCGTTCATCAGCCCGTCACCGGAGAAACTGTCCGGGGTCAGATTGACGATCCCCATCGTGTAGGAGCGGAGCCCCCAGCTGATCACCGGCCTTTTCAGGTCGGGTTTTTCATCCAGCTTTTCGACACTGTCTTCCGGACATTCCTGAAGAAGCTCGAACCAGGTCTTTTTAGTGACGGGATCCTGCTCCATCGGGATCAGGTCGCAGAGCGGCTTCAGGACAAAACGCCGTTCACGCATCGAAGCATGCGGGATCGTCAGACTCTGGGACTGGTAGGTCTGGTCCCCGTAAAGCAGGATATCCAGGTCGATCACCCGCGGACCGTAGCGGAGCGTTTTGACCCGGCCGATACGCGTCTCGATTTCTTTAAAGTATTTCAGCAGGCTTTCCGGATCCAGGTCCGTGTCGGCCTCCCAGACGATATTGTAAAATGAAGGCTGCGGTTTGTAGCCCCAGGGTTCTGTCAGATAAAGCTCGGACGAGCGCAGGATCTTGACCGCCGGCCGCAGCAGCTGCGCTGCCATGCGGATGTATTCCAGCCGGTTCCCCTGATTGCTCCCGCCGCTGATATAAACCAAAGGCATCGGGCCTCACTTTCTGCAGGCTTCCACGAACGCGTGGAAGAGCTTCATCTGGTCATCATATTGCTGCATGCATTCCGGGTGCCACTGGACGCCGAGCGCGAAGGGGTGTTCCGGGATCTCCAGTGCTTCCGGGATCCCGTCTTCCGAAACCGCGCAGATATTGAATCCGCGGCCCGGTTCCGAAGCCGCCTGGTGATGGAAGCTGTTTACCGGGAGCGTTTCTTTACCGATGATGGCGCGGAGTTTTGTGCCCGGGAGGATATTGACCCGATGGACAATGTGGTCCCGGGGCGTGCCCACGGGCTGGGCATGCAGAAAGCGGACCTCAGGGACCTGGTCGGGGATGTCGCTGTAAAGCTTTCCGCCCGCTGCGACGTTCATCACCTGAACGCCCCGGCAGATGCCGAACACAGGCCACTCGGTGTCATAGGCAAGGTTTGCAAGGGCACATTCCAGTTCATCACGGATCGCCCAGACCCCGCCGACGCTCGGATGTTCTTTCCCGCCGTATCGGGTAGTTTCCACATCCCCCCCGCCGATCAGCAGCAATCCGTCAAAATTTTTCCGTATCACGGAAAGGTCCTCCGCAGGATAATCCAGCGGGATCAAAAACGGCAGTCCGCCGGCTTTCACCACCGCGGTGGTGTAGGTCGTTCCCATCTGGTCCTGCTGCACCCGGTTCGGCAGTGCCCGTTCCCCGCGGTGGCAGACCAGCGCAATTTTCGGCTTCATCTCTCCCATAAACCATTCTCCTTCACTTTACTATCATACCGCAAAAAAGGCATTGCAGAAAAAAATGAGTCGCGGGGACAGGTTCCCTGACTCATTATTGATAATGAGTCAGGGAACCTGTCCCCGCGACTCATTTTTAAACTTCACTGATATTGACTCATGATTCTGTCCGTGATAAGATTTTTGAAGGAGAAATATGGGCAGATCGAACCGTCAGATCAGTTCAACTGATCGCTATCATATTATTTTGCGCGGCGTAAACAGGCAGGATATTTTTCTCGATGATTATGACCGGAAACGGTTTATCAGTACAATGAGGAAATACAGCGCTGAACTGAACGCTGATATTATTGCATTTTGCCTGATGGATAATCATGTACATATCCTGGCACATATTCCGGGTGCTCCTGATTTATTGATGAAAAAAATCTCTTCCAGTTATGTTTATTATTTCAACCATAGATATGATCGTGTCGGGCATCTGTTTCAGGAGCGGTTTAAAAGTGAACCGGTCCAGTCCGATTCCTACCTTCTGACTGCAGCACGTTATATTCTTCAAAATCCGCAGAAGGCCGGGATCTGCAGAATGCAGGATTATTTGTGGAGCAGCTGGAATTATCTGAAGGAGCGTTCCGATTTTTGTGATCCGGAGGTCCTGATCCGGATCGCGGAAGGATATGACCATTTGATGCAATATCTGGTCATGGAAAATGAGGATATCTGCCTTGAAGCTGAGGACAGACATGTGCTGACGGATGATGAAGCGCTGCAGAAGATACGGAAGGCTGCAGGGATCAGCAATCCCTTTGAATTACTGGTCCTTTCGAAGACACAGCGAAATGATCTGCTGAGGCTTTTAAAAAACGAGGGAATACCTGTCAGGCAGCTCGCACGGCTGACAGGTCTGGACAGAAATATAATTCAAAGGGCATGACGGTGAACAGGTGAGTCACGGGGACAGGTTCCCTGACTCATTTTTGCAAAATGAGTCAGGGAACCTGTCCCCGTGACTCACCTGCCGCATTCGCCGCATCTGCCGGAGCGGAGTGTGATGAACGAACAGAAACAAGCTGAAAACAATAGTATGAACCGGGTCGCGCGCTCGGCGCTGGTGCTGGGCTGCGCGATGATCTTTTCACAGGTCTGCGGGCTTGTCTCCAAGGCTGTGCTGGGATCTACTTTCGGGGCTTCGGCGGAGGTAGACGCGTATCTGGCGTCCAACCGGCTGACGGAGACGATTTTTAACCTGATGGCCGGCGGTGCGCTCGCGAGTGCTTTTGTCCCGACGTTCAGCGCGATGCTGGACCGGGAGAATGAGAAGGAAAAAGCGTGGATGCTGGCATCCCGCATCGGCAACTGCCTGTTCCTGGTGCTGCTGTTCCTCTGTACGCTCGGTTTTATTTTCGCGGAGCAGGTCGTCAAATACATTCTGGTCCCCGGATTTTCGCTGCATGATCCGGAGCTGCAGGTCCTGACGGTCAAACTGCTGCGGATCCAGCTGCCTTCGGTGCTGATCTTCGGGATCAGCGGGCTGATCATGGGGATCCTGAATACGAACGGCAATTTCCTTTTTCCCGGACTGGCTC
>CADBKS010000044.1 GCA_902795255.1 uncultured Chloroflexota bacterium | reverse complement strand
CAATTCGTTTGAGATGTTTTCTGCAGCTATTGCCAGTTATATTGATTACTACAACAACGAACGAATCCAGGCTAAAACAAACTGGATGCCACCCTCTAAATATAGGATGGCATCCTTAAGTTAGGTCTTTGCTATAATTCAATGTGTCCAGTATTTTGGGTACACATCAAGATGCTGCCCGTTTTTCTATGATATTCAGGTCAGTACTTACTCTTCGTAGCCGTTCTCGACCGCCAGTGCCTGCCAGCGGTCAGCTTCGGCCTGGTTTGCGGTCACGCCATAACCGTTTCTATAGCAGACAGCCAGGGCATGCATCGCGTCCGCGTCGCCGTTTTCCGCGGCAAGCGTGAACCAGCGGACCGCTTCCGCGTAGTTCTGATCCGTCCCGTATCCCTTATAATAGCAGACCGCCAGATCATACTGAGCGTTGGCACGTCCCTTATCCGCAGCAAGCTTGTACCACTTAAATGCTTCCGCGAGATCCTGATCCACACCGTATCCGTAGCGGTAGCAGACCCCGATGCTGTACTGCGCATCCGGATCACCATTATCGGCGGCCTTGCGGTACAGTTCCAATGCGGCTGCATAATCCTGCTCTACGCCGGTCCCGAAATAGTAGCAGTCGCCCAGATAATACTGCGCTTTGGAGCTGCCCTGTTCTGCAGCCTGCCGGTACCAGTAAACAGCCTGTTCATAATCCTGCTCAACGCCCCGGCCGAAGTCATAGGCGTACCCCAGGTTTTTCTGCCCGTCCGCATTGCCCTGCTCCGCGGACAGACGGTACAGCCGGACAGATTCTTCATAATCCTTTTCCACGCCGGTCCCGTAATAATAGCAGTCCCCCAGCAGGTTCTGGGCCGTGTCATTGCCCTGTTCGGCAGCAAGTTTGTACCAGTAAACAGCCTCTTCGTAATCCTGTCCGACCCCGAGGCCATAGTCGTAAAGATAGCCCAGGTTCTTCTGGGCGACCGGGTTCCCGCCCTCCGCAGCTTTCCTGTACCAGACGGAAGCTTCGGCGTAGTTCTGATCAACGCCCTGTCCGAGCTCATATGCTGCGCCAACACTGTTCAGTGCGGAAAGATTGCCCTGATCGGCCGCCAGCCGGTACCACCGGTGTGCCTCTTCAAAATCCTGCGGAACGCCGATCCCGAGCCGATAGCAGTTCCCGAGTGCGTTCTGAGCCCAGTCACTGCCCAGACCCGCGGCTTCGCGGTACAGGCGTACAGCTTCGGCGGCATCCGCTTCCACGCCGTAACCGTTTTCATAACAGACCCCGAGATTGTAGAATGCGTCCGCGACCCCGAGATCAGCCGCCTGACGGAAATATTCCACCGCGGCTTCAAGATCCCCGGCATTGAAACTTTCGACACCGGCATCGAAAACAGCCCCGGCATCCACCGTATTTTCCGTTGTATTCGGTTCCGGATCCGTTACTGTTGTGATCCCTCCGCCTGAACGGTTTGAGAAAAAGTCACCGAATCCGCCGATGCTCTTCTGCGGCTCCGGATCCGGTTCCGATTCTTCCGCGAAATAGGTGATGATGAATCCGTCAGCCATGGAGCGGTCATATGAAATATGCCAGATCGTACGGTAAATATACTCCGGATGCTCCTGCTGCCAGGCGGCCTTAAATTTGTCCGTGTCCATCCCGTCTTCCCGCGGATAGGCCGCGGTATCGACAAAGAAGGTATGCAGCGCTTCGCTTTCGTCCCGCGTGCAGACAAGCGTGATCCCGTCAAAACCGAGCCGCAGCACCCGTTCCGTCTCGTTCCCCGCGGCATCCTTGGTCGTTGTGACAGCCATGTAATCGTCAATATCTTCCAGATCAAGATCGCTGAGACGCAGATCGGCCAGCGCTGAATTGATCAGCTCCAGTTCCGTCTCGGTTTCCCGTTTGAACGTCAGCGGAATTTCCCAGACTTCCGGTTCTTTGTTCTCCGAAGTGATCCCGTCTGATCCATCAGGCCGCGGAGCACCGCATTCCGAACAGAATTTGCCGGTATTGCCGGTATGCCCGTTGACACAGGTCCAGGTCCCGTCATCTGCCGGTTTCGGAGCGCCGCACTCCGTACAGAATTTTCCGGTATTGCCTGCATGCCCGTTCTCACAGGTCCAGGTCCCGTCATCCTGTGCAGCAGATACCATAAAGCAGAATGCCGTCAGGATGAAGACAAACACGATGATCCATTGTTTCTTCATGATTTTCCCCTTTTCCCCAGTGAAATGGTTTCGCGTTTTTTATCTTTGTAAATATAGTATACATTGTTTTTTATCCGGACAGACTGTCTTTTTCACTCACGGGGAACGGAAAATCCGATATTCGGTTATAATTGCAGACAATCTAACTTATACGGGGAATATACGAATTGGGCAAATATTTCGGAACCGATGGTTTCCGCGGAGAAGCCAATATAAATCTGACCTACGAACACGCCATCAAAATCGGGCGCTACCTCGGATGGTACTACGGAAAGCGGATGGGGAAAAAAGCCAAGGTCGTCATCGGCAAAGACACCCGCCGCTCCAGCTACATGTTTGAATACGCGCTGTGCACCGGCCTGATGGCTTCCGGCGCGGATGCCTACATCATGCATGTGACGACGACGCCTTCCGTCTCTTACATTGCCCGGGTCGATGACTTCGACTGCGGGATCATGATCTCTGCCTCCCACAATCCCTACTATGACAACGGGATCAAGATCGTCAACAACTACGGCGAGAAGATGGATGAGGAAACGCTGCTGAAGATCGAGGACTACATCGACGGCAAAACCGATGTCCCGCTGGCGGAACGCGCGGAGATCGGCCGCACCGTAGACTACGCATCCGGCCGGAACCGCTACATCGGATACCTGATCGGGCTGTCCAAATACAGCTTCAAAAACATCAAAGTCGGTCTGGATGCCGCGAACGGCTCCGCCTGGTCGATCGCGAAGTCTGTATTTGACGCCATCGGCGCCAAGACCTACGTCATCAACGCGGAACCGGACGGCTACAACATCAACACCGAATGCGGCTCCACACACATCGAACATCTGCAGAAATTTGTCGTGGAAAACGGGCTGAACGTTGGCTTTGCCTATGATGGCGACGCGGACCGCTGCCTCTGCGTGGATGAAAAGGGCAATGTCGTCACCGGCGACCACATTCTTTACATCTACGGCCTTTACATGAAGGAACGCGGCAAACTGCTGAACAACACGGTCGTCACCACCGTCATGTCCAACTTCGGCCTCTACAAGGCGCTGGACGCGGTCGGCATCAACTATGAAAAGACCAAAGTCGGCGACAAATACGTTTACGAAAATATGACCGAACACGGCCACCGCATCGGCGGGGAGCAGTCCGGACACATCATTTTCACAAAATACGCGACTACCGGCGACGGTATCCTGACCAGCCTGAAGCTGATGGAAGTGATGCTCGCCAAGAACAAGCCGATGAGCGAACTGGCCGCACCGGTGAAATTCTACCCGCAGGTACTGAAAAATGTTCACGTCAAAAGCAAACCGGATGCCCAGAACGACCCGGATGTACAGAAGGCTGTCAAAGCCGCGGCGGACGCGCTGGGCGACGACGGGCGCATCCTGGTCCGCGAATCCGGCACGGAGCCGGTCATCCGTGTGATGGTCGAAGCCGGATCCGATGCGATCTGCGAGAAATACGTGGACGGGGTGATCGATGTGATCCGCGAAAAAGGCCACATCGAACAGTAGACAGAACTGTTTTTACGGAGGAAAATCATGCGCGTTGTTATCCAGGATGATTACGCAAAAATGTGCAAATGGGCGGCCAACTATATCGCCCGAAAGATCAATGAACACAAAGAAGACCGGCCGTTCGTGCTCGGCCTGCCCACCGGCTCCTCGCCGATCGGCGTCTATCAGGAACTGATCCGGAAAAACAAAGCCGGCGAGGTCTCATTCAAAAACGTCGTGACCTTCAACATGGACGAATATATCGGTCTGCCGCATGAACATGACCAGAGCTACTGGTATTTCATGCACGATAATTTCTTCAACCACATTGAGATCCCCGCGGAGAACATCAACATCCTCAACGGGATGACCGATGACCCGGAAGCCGAATGCGCCCGCTACGAGGAAAAGATCGCCTCTTACGGCGGGATCGACCTCTTCATGGGCGGGATCGGCGTTGACGGGCACCTGGCCTTCAACGAACCCTTCACATCGCTCTCGTCCCGCACCGGCGTCCGCATGCTGACGACCGACACCCGCATCGTCAATTCCCGTTTCTTCGGCAATGATCCGGAGAAAGTCCCGGCGATGGCGCTTTCCGTCGGGATCGGGACGGTCACGGATTCCAAAGAAGTCCTGGTCCTGATCTCCGGGCACAACAAGGCCCGCGCCCTGGCTGCCACCGTCGAAGGCGGTGTTTCCCAGAAATGGACCTGCAGTGCCCTGCAGCTTCACAACGGCGCCATCATCGCCTGCGATGAAGCAGCCTGCGGCGAACTGACCGTCGATACCTACAAATATTTCCTCGACATCGAAAAGAAGGAAAGACTGTAAAAAACGGAAAATATCCGGCAAAAAAACGATCCGGGGCGGATGAATATCCGCCCCGGATCGTTTTGTCTTATCTTCTTCAGAAAAAGAAACGGTTCACCGTGAATTCATTCTGAGGGCGGAACCTCCGCATCGGGTCTTCCAAAACTTCCAGATCAAACAGCTCCGTCAGCGGCATGACATATTCCAGCCGTTCCGATTTTGCCCAGAAGGGGACGACCGGCTCCAGTTCCGCCATTCCGGGCAGTTCTTTATTCCTGTTATTCATGTTTTCCCTTTCTGCGGACCTACATCCGGTACTCCACAGCATTGACCATCTGCGTATCCCCGAGACCGCGCAGCATCCCGAAGAAGGAGCCGCCTTCAGCACCGTCCTCTTCTCCACCCGAAGTACGGATCGCAGCCACATCACTTGCGATCATGCTGACGGCTTCCTCCTGCTCTTTCGTACAGGTCACGACCGCGCAGTCCGAAATAAGGATCTTTTCAAGGATCATTTCGGGAGTCAGATCCTCCGAAAGCGTCACCTTCGCACAGTCCCGGACCCGGATCCCGCCCGGATATTTTGCCAGCATCGAAGCACCGATCCTGACAAAAGGACGGTCCGTCAGATATCCGGCAGACGGATCAATGATCTTTAGTTCATCATAAACACTCTCGATCTCTTCAAAAGCCTCTTCCAGATCCTTATTCACACTGACCGTTCCTTCCGCGTACAGGTATTCCAATGCAGAAAGCGCTTCCGCGTCCGCAATCTTTACATCCCCGCAGACGCAGAGTTTCGTCCCGTATTTGCGGATCACCGCGGGTTTCAGCTCCGTGTCACCGTCAATCATGCGCGTTCCATCCGGGACCCGGACGATCTCCGCTTCTTCATCGATCCGGGTGATCAGAACGGGCAGCAGGCTTTCAGCAATAATGACCTTCCGGGCGGCAAAGCGCATGTCTTTCTCCAAAAGTTTCCCGGTATCCATCGCGGTGTCCGTGAAAAAGAGACTCCCCGGGGAGTAGTAGCTCACACCCGCAGCCCGCATGATAAAAAGATCATCGATCACGGCCGTGTTTTTCAGGATCTGCGCCTCGTCCGGATAGTATATCGCTTTCCCGTTTATCTCCATATTCTGCAGTTTCCCGCGGTAAGATGCGGGCATCAGGACTTTCCCGTTGACCAGGATCTTTGTGAAGCTTTTCGCCGAATCAAGACTGCCGTCCGTCATCGTCATTTTCCCGTTGACCACTAGGCAGACCCCCATCCCGTCCACATCCGGTCCGAGCTCATATTTGCCGTTCGCCGTCTGAACTCTGATATCTTTCCCTTCCGGGATGTCAACAACAGAGGCTGCGTTCAGTACGACCGGATAACGGTTCAGCAATTCTCTCGCGCGGGGATTTGTGAGAAGGACCGCGGTATTGACCGTGATCTTCTCAAATCCGGAAAGAGATTCCTCACAGACATCCCTCGCATCGCACACCGCGGTATTGATCACTTTGTATTTCATCATTCACTCCTTTGATTCGTTCAGCTTTTCCTTCAGGGCTTTTCTGGCACGGCTCAGCATGGTCCTGATCCCGGAAGCTGAAAGTCCGTATTCCTCCGCAAGCTCTTCCGAGGTATACCCCAGGAAATAGTGTTTGACAAAGACCTGAGCCAGGTCCGGCGGGAAGGAGGAAAGGATCATGGCGGCCTCTGCTTCGCTGAATCCGCCGTCCGACACATCTTCCGAAAGGAAGGCATGGTTCTTCCGGACAGTTTCCCGCCTGCACATGTCAAAGAAAAGGTTCCGCGCGACCCTGTACAGCCAGGCCCGGCGCTGCTTTTCATCCAGATCCTCCAGAACATCCAGATTGGCAAGGGCTCTCATAAAGGTCTCCTGCAGCAGATCTTCCGCATCACCGGTGTTCCCGCAGATCATTGCGCAGTATTTCAGCAGTTCCTGCTGATACACCGTATACAGTTCCGTGATCATAAGCGCCCTCCTTTCTTTCAGCTTTCACTATATATAACGTTTTACCGCGACAAAATGTCGCCGCATATTTAAAAATAATGCAAATTGGGGGCGGCAGCCTATCCGCTCCGGCACCGGAGCGGCCTGCTCCGCACGGTCCCGGCTTACGCCCCGGTTTTTACCCAAACCGGCGGTTTTGTCCAAATTTCCGGCATAAACCGTCAATTCACTCTGTCCGCATTTTTTGTTTCATGTACAATTAAGCTGCAATAACCATGGGCTCGAGGTGAACTATGTCTGAAAAATCAAACTTCTTCATTGTTACCGACTCATCCAGCGATCTGCCGCAGGACCTGATGGATTCCTACCGTGATTTTAAAATGTGCCCGCTGACCTTCACGATCGACGGCGAAGAAAACCCGGATATCGACATCAAAACCTTCTATGACCGGCTGCGGAACGGCAGCCGCTCCAAGACCTCACAGGTCTCCATCGGCGCCTTTCTGGATGTTTTCCGCAAAGCCGCTGGCGACGGCATGGATGTGCTTTACGTCGGGTTCTCCAGCGGACTGAGCGGCACAGTCACCGCCGGTTTTCAGGCCGCCGAGATCGCCCGAAAAGAGTTCCCGGAACGGAAATTCATCGTCATCGACACCCTGTCGGCCTCCTGCGGGGAAGGCTGCCTGGTCGATAAAGCCGTTGAACTGCGTGATTCCGGAAAAACGATCGATGAGACCGCCGACTGGATCGAGAAAAACAAACTGAACCTGCACCACTGGTACACCGTTGATGACCTGCACTTCCTGCAGCGCGGCGGACGTGTATCCGCCTCCGCGGCCTGGTTCGGTTCCGCGCTCTCCATCAAACCGGTCATGAACATGGACAACGCCGGCCACCTGATCCCGCGCGAAAAGGTCATCGGCCGCAAGCGCTCCATCCGCGGACTTTTCAATAAGATGAAATCCCACGGCATCGACCAGGGCTCCCAGAAGATCTTCATCAGCCACGGTGACTGCCGCGAGGAAGTCGACACCCTCGTCGAAATGATCAAAAATGAATGGGGAACGAAGGAGTTCGTCATCAGCTACGTCGGCCACGTCATCGGTTCCCATACCGGTCCGGGCGTGATCGCGCTCTTCTTCTTCGGTGAACCGAGAGAAAACTGGCAGAACTGAACCGTCCCCGAACATGAACATCAAAAAACCGGCCGAACGCCGGTTTTTTTGTCTCAGAAAGCAGATGTCCGGGCAGATCCCTGTTATATTTAACACAGATCGATCTTTTCCCGGAAACGCGGAGGGGCTGAATGATGAATGAGAAACTTTACAGACAGTTCGCGGCAGACTACTGCTGCCTGCCGGAAGAGGCCGCGGACCGCAGCAATCATTTCACGGAGCATGCATTTCTTGAAGGCAGACGGACCTGGCAGGAAGGACCGGAATGCTTTCTGAAACTGGCCGTTTTCAACAGCAAGCTCCTTTTCACCGGGAGGAAAGACATCATCGAATGGTGCAGAAATGAATTTGCGGAGAGCGGCCCGGAATGGTTCCTCGAGGCGGAAACCCTGCGCAGACTGGATGCAAGACTGCGGCCGGACGGTTATCAGATCGATCTGATCCATCTTTATTACACCACAGACCGGATCACGCCGGTCAATACGGACGGATATGAGATCCGCTGGTATTGCGGTGAGGAGATCGAACCGTTCCGCGGCGACAGCCGGTTCGGCGAGGCCTATGCCTTCTGTGAAACCGCTCCGGACGTTATCGGCGTATCCGCCGTTCTTGACGGGGAGATCCTCGGGATGGCCGGCGCGAGCTGCGACAGTCCGCTCATGCGGCAGATCGGGATCAATGTCTGTCCCGGGCACAGAAACGCGGGGATCGGCACGATGCTGACAGCGCTCCTGAAAAACAGGATCCTGGAGCAGGGTCTGCAGCCGTATTACGGAACGTCCATCTCGCACACCGCATCTCAGCGGACTGCGATCGGGGCCGGCTTTCACCCCGCCTGGACGGAGCTTTTCACCTCAAAAATCAGCTGAACCTCCCCGGTGCATCCGGCATTGTATGCAAGGACCCGTCACGGCCGCAGCATCGATGTGCCGTCTTCGCTCAGCAGGTAGTGCATAAAAAGCGGGATGCGCTTCTCCCAGGCCGCTTCGTTATGCAGCGCGCCGGGGATCACGAGGGCCGCGGCATCTGCGCCTGCCCGTGTAAGTTTTCCGGCAGCCGTGAACATTTCGGTCAGCCGGGCATGCCCGCGGGGCGGGACCTCACCGGAACCCACGTCCATATAGATCCGTGTCGGGGACTGAAGCTTTGCTTCCGAAAGCAGTGCCTGCAGCTGTTTTCCGCCGGCCCAAAGGCTGGGCGAAAGCGCGGCCGCACAAGAATAAACATCGTTCCGGGACACAACAGCATAGAGCGCCATCAGACCGCCCATGGAGGAGCCTGCGATCACCGTATTCTCCCGGCCGGGCAGTGTCCTGTAAGCACCGTCAATAAACTGCTTCAGCGGCCCCGCCATCCAGTCCATCGTCCTTTTCCCGAGCCCTTCCAGATGCCCGAGCCCGCGGACATCCACATCCCACGGCGCATATTCATTCAGGCGGCGGTTCCCCTCATGGTTGCATTCGACAGCAGCCACGATCAGGGGCAGCTTTGTCCGGGTCAGATATTCCTTCATTCCCCAGCTCTTCCCGTAAGTCGCATGGCTGTCATAGAACACATTGTGCCCGTCAAACATATACAGCACCGGATAATCCAGCCCGGATGTTTCATAATCCCGCGGCAGATAAACATACAGGCGTCTCGGCTCTTCCGTCGGAAGCCCGGGGATCCTGACCTTCGATATTCGGATCATTGGTTTCTCCCTTCTGCATATTGAGTTCCCATTGCAGTCTTGTGAATATGCTTTGCAGGGCTCGTGCCAAATACATGGATGCAGAAATGAAAGTCTACAGGCGGGGCACGACCTTCAGCAGGAGAAAAGCTCCGGCAGGATCAGGCACTATCCGGGCCGGAACATTCGGAAAAAGGCAGCCCCGACGAGTCGGCTTTTATGTATAATTACAGACAGGAGATAAATATGCCGCCTATCAACATTCTGATCAAACCTGCATCTTCAGCCTGCAGTATCGGATGCAGCTACTGTTTTTATAAAGACGTCGCAGCACACCGGGAGCACGGTTTTGAGGGCATGCTTACCTCGGATATGATGGAAAAGGTGATCGCCGCGGGGATGGAATACGCCGATTCGGTGTGTTCCTTTGCGTTTCAGGGCGGGGAACCGACCCTTGCAGGGCTGGATTTCTACCGGCAGATCCTTGAGATCGAGCAACGGTATCAGAAGCCCGGTGTCGAGATCCGCAATGCCATCCAGACCAATGGGATGCTGATCGATGAAGAATGGGCGCGTTTTTTTGCTGAAAACCGCTTTCTGGTCGGTCTTTCACTGGACGGTCCTGCGGATATTCATAACCTGAACCGGACTGACCTGCAGCAGCGGGGCACCTTCAACATGGTAATGAAAACTGTCCGACTGTTCCGCAAATATCAGGTAGATTTCAACATTTTGTGCGTACTGACCGGGAAAAACGCCCGATCCATCGAAAAGATATTCCGTTTTTATCAGAAAGAAGATTTCCGTTGGCTGCAGTTCATCCCCTGTCTGGCTCCCCTGGACAACAAAGGGAAGAACCCTGTCTGGGCACTTTCAGAAGATGATTATGCTTTTTTTCTTGTGAAGATCTTCGACCTCTGGTTTTCCGAATTCAGCAAGGGAAATTATTACAGTATCCGTCATCTGGATAACTGGCTGTCAATGATGCTTGGAGAGCCCCCAGAGTCATGCAATATGGCCGGATACTGTTCCATCCAGTATGTCATCGAAGGAAATGGGGCGGTCTACCCCTGTGATTTTTATGTGTTGGACGAATGGGACCTCGGGACAGTAGGCGAGCAGACTTTTGCAGATATGATGAAGAGTCAAAAGGCGAAGGATTTTCTCACCGTTTCCCGTGCAGTTCCGGAAGTCTGCCGGAACTGCCGCTGGTACCCGCTCTGCAGAAACGGCTGCCGCCGGGAACGGGATGAAAACGGTCTCAACATCCACTGCAAAGCAGTCCACCGCTTTTTCGACACCCGCTACCCGCAGATGCAGCAGGCGGCAATAATGGTAAATCGAACCAGAATGGGAAATATATATATCAAATAAGCGAAAAAAAACGTCAAATAATCAAAAATCATAAAAGTAGTTCAAATATAAAATTGCATATATGAAGACCATTTTTATACTTGCCGACAGCACAAACCGACGTTTTCTGAACATATACGGATCCGAACATCCTGCCGTAACGCCCAATATTGACCGTCTGGCAGCGAGAGGAACTGTGTTTGAAAACCATTGGTGCGGTTCTGCCCCATGTATGCCCGCCAGACGGGATATTATGACCGGACGCCTTAATTTTCTGGAAAAACCATGGGGCGGTCTGGAACCATTTGACCAGACTTTACCGGCTCTCCTTCGGACAAAAAATGTATATACACGGATGGTGACAGACCACTATCTGTATCTGCATGTGGGCGGAGAAAACTACTGGAATGACTTTACTTCTAATGAGATCATCCGAGGACAGGAATTTGATTCGCTGAACATACCCTGCGGCCCGAACGGCATCATTACACAGCATCGTCCAGAAGGCTATAAAGGTATTTATTCTCAGGAGCATCTCGAAAACTACAGCCGCTACCAATCCGAGGATGAATTTCCCAGTCCTGTAACGATTACACATGCAGCTGAATGGCTGGAAAAGAACGCAGAACAGGACAATTTTATGCTTTGGATCGAGTGTTTTGATCCCCACGAACCTTTTGATGTTCCGCAGAAATTCATTGATCTGTATAAAAACGAAGAAGATTACGAAAGCGGCCCCTGTTACTGGCCGGAATACCGAAGAAACAATTTTGATCCTGATGAAACCCGTCAGATTGTAACCCGATATAAAGCTTTACTGAGCATGACGGATCATTACATTGGAAAGATTCTTGATGTGCTCGATGCACACGATATGTGGAACGACACGATGGTAATCTTCACGACTGACCACGGCTATATGCTTGGCGAGCACAACTACCTCGCCAAAAATTATATGCCTGCCTATAATGAAGTATTCCATATTCCGATGGTTATCTGGCATCCCGAAGCAAAAATCAAACGCTTCAGCGGACTGACACAGAATATTGACCTGTTTCCTACGATCCTAAATTACTTTTCCGTGGATATGAACCAGATATTTTATCCGATCCATGGAAAAAATCTGCTACCGATACTCGAAAATCATTCTGAGAAAGTAAGAAATGAACTCATATACGGATATTTCGGGAAAAGCGTAAATTATACTGACGGAAGATACACATATTTCCGTGCAGCAGCCAATGAACAAAACAGACCGCTCTTCGTTTATACAGCCCTTCCGACCACACTCAGACAGTATTATGGAATCGGCTGCATCCAGCCGGAAGACTTTAAAAAGATCCAAACCGGAAATCTTCTGTATACCGACTATCCGGTTTTCAGGATCCCAGCCGACATCATTGACTTCAAGAATCCGTCACAGGAGTATTCAAAACGGTCCGAATATAACTCACAAACACAGCTGTTTGATCTGGATACGGATTATGAACAGATGCATCCGCTCAGCTCTCCGGAAATTGAACAAAAATGCATCAATGGACTGATAAGATGTCTGAGGGAATCTCAGGCACCGCATGAACAGTTTGAAAGGCTGGGTTTATAAATTAGAAAAAAACGTCATGATTCATGGATCATGACGTTTTTTGAAAACCAGAAATACCGGCAGATATGAAAAAACAAAACTCTTTATTCCGGTCCTTATTTCTGACCAATACCATTTTTATCCTGCTCACTGTCGCGGTAGCTTCCATAATTATTTCAATGGAAACATACGAATTTAATATTCGGGAAAAAGGAGAATCCAGTATCGATGTTCTCCAGCAGATATGCGAGAGCAATACGGTCAGCAGACAGGGTATCGTTAACCTGATGGATACTGTATATGACGATTTTTATCCTTTACTGACAGCACCGTCATCAGAAAATATCAACAAAAAGATCCAAAGTGAGCTGGACAATACCGGACTTCAGCTGAAAAATCTGGGGATTAATAATGTCATTGATATTGTGATGAACGATAAACGCATATTTACACTTTCCTCTTCAGAAAGAAGTGTGTCCAGCCTGACCAATACATATTGGTATATCAAACACTATTCCGGCGAGATCGAAACCAGCTGGAATTTTCGTTTTTCCGACAAAGGAGACAGTAAAAGCCACGGATTATCATACGGGAGAACAGTCTACGACGAGCACAACAAGTCCATCGGCATGATCGTGATTACTGCCGACAGTCGGGTCCTTTTCAGGGCATTAAGTGAAATGACAGAAAAATCAACCGTTTATATTCTTGACAGCAATGGGATCATTATCAGCCACTCCAATCTGAACCGTATCGGGAACTGGGGCGCCAACATGTCTGCTTTTGAAGAAACATACGGATTTAACACATTCAACATCGTTTCCAAAAACAATAAAAGGATCATTCTCTCTAACTATCATGATCCGGACAGTGGGTGGACATTTGTAGAGGAACAAAGTATAGACTCTCTGCTGGAAGGAACGCGGAAAATGCTGGAAAGGTGCTGGCTGATCATCATCATCGGAGCAGGCTTATTTATTATCTTTGCCTATTTACGGGTAAAGAAAAGTACCAATGCCCTGAATCGGCTGACTTACCAGATCGCAGGGATCCGTGATAACGAGCTGTGTTTTGTCGATGTGGACAAATCCTACCGTGAGATCGCAATTCTAAGCGAAACATTCAATGAAATGATTCTGAAAATAGAGGAACTTATTTCAGAAATCCAGCAAAGGGAAGCAGAAAAAAGGATCACCGAATATGATTTCCTTCAGGCACAGCTTGATCCTCATTTTCTTAATAACACCCTGGTTGCAATCCGCAGCCTTTTATCCATGCACCAATTTGAAAGGGCCGAAACCATGATGGAACAGCTGGTCGAATTGCTGCATATTCCCGCCAATCCGAATATTCAGTTTATTCCACTCAGGGAGGAGCTGCATCTGGAAAGAAATTTTCTGGACATTATGGATAACCGGACTGAGCGCAGGACAAATCTGCTGATAGATATTGATGAGATCTACCTGAACTATTATGTTCCCCGTATGATCATACAGCCGGTTCTCGGGAACTCCGTTTTTCATGGCTTTTCCGAAAAAGAAGATGAATGTATTATCCGAATAAATGCCGAAATGGATCACGAAGACTTTCTCATCCATGTTTCTGACAACGGCAGTGGTATTTCGGAAGAAAGACTCGCTGTGATTATTTCGGATAATTACAGTTCTGAAGGATCACATCACGGCATAGGGCTGAAAAACATCCGAAAACGGCTTAAGATCATTTTCGGAGAAGATGCAGATGTTTTGATTAAAAGCGAGCAGGGAAAAGGCACAGAAGTCACACTTCGTATGAGTCAATACAAGAAGCACAGTGTGAATTTCAGAACCGGAACCGGAGCAAAGATACGGAGCAGCAAATGAAGATCCTTGTTGTTGATGATGAACCGCTGATTGCACAATTTATTGTCGGAATTATCAAAAAAGCATCACCGGACAATGAAATTCTGGGATATGTCACATCAGGGGAGAAAGCTCTGGATAGCCTTTCCAGACAATTTATTGATCTCGTTTTCGCGGATATCACAATGCCAAGGATGGATGGGCTTCAGCTTCTTTCGGAAATAAAAAACAAATCTCCATTTACAGAAGTCGTAATGCTTACATCTCATGAGAGTTTTGATTACGCACGGATATCAATGCAGAATCAGGCATTTGATTACCTCCTTAAAACGGAACTGTCACCGAAGCTTATTGCTGATGTGATTGCAAAAATTGACGAACGCAGAGGTGAAAGACATACCCGTATTATCGAACTGCAGACTGTCCGAAACAGTTTTTTGAATAAAATAACCACTAACAGCCCCGATGCGGAACCAATCACGAAAGATGAACTGCGCAGCAATCAGATATACATTGATAATAAACCATTTATCGCTGCCCTTTTTATTGCTTATCAGGGCAAACTGAACCACTTAGCCATCGACGCCGATTCTCTGTTTCTCAATCCCTTCCTGTATAAAAAAGGGGATAACAAAGTTTATTTCCTGTCAAATGTTAAATCCGGCAATTCCGACGAGATCCTGTCAAATCTGAAAAAAATGTCAGCCGGAGCCTGCGGCTTCAGCAAAGTCCACTGCGATATTGCTGAAATCAGGGAAGCTCTTTCCGAAGCGGCTGCTGACCTGAGCTGCAGATTTTACAACAGCAGCTTGACGCAGAAACAGGAAGAAGATCTGATGCTGAATGATTTTTACCTGTCGATAATAAATATTCACATCAAAGAGAACCGGATTTCAAGTGCATGCATTGACCTTCAGAATTATCTTGAGAAAGCAGCTGAAGTAAAATTCGCTGCTGAAACTGTTTATGATTTATGTAACGAAGTATTATCAAAATTGCAGACCACAGTGAATCCGATAGAACAATATTCTCCCGAAACCCTTTACAGATCCGACGGCTATGAAAATTTGTGCAATTATGTATTTTCACTGATCAGACAAATCAGAAACGCCCATACAACATATACCAAATCCATACAAAAGGCTCTGGATTATATCGATGAACACTTTGCAGAAGATATCTCTCTGAATTCAGTTGCCGATCACGTATATCTTCACAGAGATTATTTATCACGCCAGTTCAAAAAAGAAGTCGGCATCAACTTTGTTGATTATCTGATGAATGTCCGGCTGAACCGTGCCAAAACCCTGCTGGAATCCACAGGCATGAGGGTCTCCGACATTGCCGTACAGGTAGGGATTCCCAATTTGAGCTACTTTTCAACAGTTTTCAGCCGTAAGTTCGGCGTAAGTCCGAATGCTGTCCGCAGCCATCGGATAACAAATTTTTGAAAAAAAGCCATCAATTTATTGAAAGTATTTTTCCCCGAAAGGCATTATAAAAAAAAGTAAGAAAGGGGTATACGATGAAAAAGTTTGTATTCTTAATGCTTGTTGTATTGATGCTGGCGTCTGCCGTTATCGCGAATGCGGAAGATTTTGTTTCTTCCGGAAAAACACTGAATGTCGGTGTCCAGTCAAACATTATCTCTATTCCCACTGTTTACGCCTATGAACATGGCTATTTTGCAGATCTTGGACTGGATGTTAATCTGATCATTTTCCCGAACGGTTCTCCCGAAAATGAAGGTCTGGCTGCTGAACAGCTGGATGTCGCGTCAAACGGGCTTGCTTCCGTATATTCTCTTGCCTCCGGCATCTGCGACTGGATCGGAGAATCTGACAGCGGTACGATCACTGCGTATGTATATATCCGCGGTGACGCCGAAGCCGTAAATCACAAGGGAGAGATCGAAGGAAAGCCGGAAATGCTTGGAAGCGCTGAATCCCTAAAGGGTCTCCGCGTTCTCGGCCCGACTTCCACAATGGAACAGTGGATCGCGGCATCCTACTTCGACCAGTTCGGTCTGACTGCAGGCGTTGACTATGAATATCTGAATATGGACCGCGCAGCTGCTGCTCAGGCAGTTATCACCGGAAATGGTGATGTCTTCATCGCTACTGATGTGGATTATGCGAACATGATGGAAGCCAACGGCTTCGTCCGCGCAGCATCTGCCCTTGAAGCAACTGACACATCTTTCAATAATGGCTTCCTCGCCCGGAAGGAAATCCTTGAAAAGCGTTATGATGATGTTGTTCTGTTCCTCCGCGGTCTGTATAAAGCCGCTGAAGAACTGGAAGCAGATCACGATCTTCGCAATGAATTTGCCTACAAGTTCTATTCCGAAAACGGTAAACCGGCAACTGAAGATGATGTGAAGGCCGAAACGGAAATTCGTCCTTTCATTATTCCCTCCGATATGACGGCAGACGATTTCTATCTCGGCTCCGGAGCGCTGGGTGTCGGCAACTTCTTCGCAAAAATCGGTACAATTGAAGAGGAACAGGTCGAATTCATTGAAGAAGGAATCAATGTAAAGCCGCTCATGGATGCTTTCGGTATCGAAGTCAAACCCGCTGAACTCGACTGATCATCAAAATCAGCAAAAAGGGATCCCAAAATTAGGGATCCCTTTTCTAATCAAATCCGGTCATAAATATTAAAGATATCCTTTGCAGCAAGAAAAACATACTGCAGCAGGAATGATTAACGATTTTTCACTTGATAAGCAGACATATTGTGGCAAATTTTCCAAAATCTGCCAGGTAGTCAAAACAGGGAAAATAACTGACAGCTCCGTGCTGAAAAAAAAAAAAA
>CADBKS010000043.1 GCA_902795255.1 uncultured Chloroflexota bacterium | reverse complement strand
CTTAGCTTTATGGTAGAAATCCCGGTCGATATCTCCGGAGGCGAGTTTCTGTTCCACCCAGAGCTGCAGGGTCTCGACGGTGACGGAGATCTTTTCCAGCTCCTCCTGGATGGCGATGAAATCGTGGATCTCTTCGTCTTCGATCACGCCGTCGGAGGTGATCTCGATCAGGCGTTCCTGCCTGCGCTGCATGGAGTTCAGGGAAGCCAGCATTTCAAGGATGATCTGGGAGAGGGCTTTGGCCTTGATCTCGGGGACGTACTGTTTGCCGATCTCGCATTCATTCGCGCAGAAGTAGTTGCACAGGTGCGGGCACTGATATTTTTCAGCCATCAGGACCACTTCATCGGGGTGTGCGCCGGCCTTTCCGGATTCGATGCGCTCGATCCGTTCCGGCGTGATGAACTGCAGCAGTTCGGCAGCCTTCTCCCTGCTGAGCCCGAGCTCCTCCCGTTTGAGCTGGTAAATGGATTTGTTTTCTTTTACGGATGCTCTTGCCATCAGTTTTCTCCTTTCCGTAAACCGATCTCACAATGGATCAGTAAAAGCCGCTGACGAGGAACGGCAGATTGCGTTCAACAAGCATGACGACGACGTAATCCGGGGCTTCCGCTTCCGGATCGATCCGGTAAAGTTCGCCATAGGTCACGAAAAGGATCTCGCTGACATCATGAATGGCGGATCGGAGAAAATATTCCGAAAAGGAATCCCCGATGATCATCAGTTTTTTCCCGGACGGCGCGTCGGATGTGAAGCGCTGGAGCGTCCCGTGGTCGACCGTTTCGGTCTTCCGGGATCCAATGCCGTCATTGAAGTCGATCAGTACGGCATTCCGCTCCGGGAGCACATCGGAAAGCCCGAGCATCATGGCCAGGTCCTTCCCTTCTTCGTCATAATAATGGTATTCCGGGTCAAACGGCGGTTCCGGTTCCCCGGTGAAGGCGGACTGGATCTGCCCGGCGGCGAAATAACCGCCGAGTTCGTTCCAGTGGGTATCGGTGCTGAAATAGACCGGATAATTCTCCGCGGCCTCCTGCAGGCCCGTCTTCGGATAAAGGACGGTCATGTCCGTGTTTTCGGAAAGATACTTTGTGACCTGACCTGCACGGCTCTCATCGGAGACCCGGCGGATCCGGTCCGGCATGAGCGCATCGTAAACCTGCTCCTTGTCCGGAGCGATATAGAGAAGGCATTCCGACCCGGCCGCTTCCATTCTCCGGAAAAACCCCTCCAGATTCGCGGCGATGGTCCCCAGTTCGTCTTCGCTGAAGCGGCTGAGGCCTTTGTAATTCTCAAGGGTTTTCCGGTAAAACAGGAATTCCTCATCTCCGCGGATCACGTCGGATTGCGTATAATCGAGCCCGCTCCGCTGCTGAAAGCCCCTGAACAGTTCGATAAACTGGGTCTTGAAGGGCAGCGTATCCGAAAACCATTCCTCGAAGCGCCGCGGCCAGGTGGAATAATTGCTCCGTCCGAGCTCCGGGAACCCGGTCTCGGCTTTGTTTTCCGTGTTTTTATAGCCGATCTGCTCCCGGAAAAGCGTGAAGACCGGGACCGGGGCCAGGGTCATCAGCCCAAAGAGGATCAGGAAAAGGATCTGCCGTGTTTTCATGAGCCTCCTAAAAGCGGAAATAGATGAACGGGTTGTGGGCGGCATTGGCCAGCATCACAAGCGAAAGGAACAGGCAGAGCAAAGCGCCGGCCGAACCGAGGATCTCTGCTGCCGCGGCGTTTTTTGCCCTGAGCCGGGCCGCTGCCTGCCGTCCGCCGCCGAATGCGAAGAACAGGCTGACCGCGAAGACCAGCAGGGTCAGCGGGTCGGCAAATTCGCTGAAATTCCAGGCGGTGCCGGGCACGCTCCGGAACATCCGGCCCAGCTGCTGCAGGGCGGCACGGATGCTGTCCGCGCGGAACAGGACCCAGCCGGTATTGACGATAAATATCGTATAGATGCTGCGGAGCAGTTTCGTGAGGAAGCTTTTGGGCTCCGGCAGCCGGATCACACGCTCCAGGATCAGGAAAAATCCGTGGAACAGGCCCCAGAGGACAAAATTCCACTGGGCGCCGTGCCACAGTCCGGTCGCGAAGAAAACGATCAGAATATTCAGAACGGTGCGGAGCGCTCCCCTGCGGTTCCCTCCCAGCGGGATATAGAGATAATCGCGGAACCAGTTGGAAAGGGAAATGTGCCAGCGCCGCCAGAATTCGCGGACGGACCGGGAGCAGTAGGGCAGGTCAAAGTTTTCCCGGAAGGTAAAACCGAGCGCTTTCGCCAGTCCGATAGCCATATCGGAATAGCCGGAGAAATCGAAATAGATCTGCAGTGTGTAAAATATTGACGCCGTCCAGCAAAGGACGGACGGCAGTTCGCCGATGGGACGCTTCAGGATCTCATCGACCGTGAAGCCGAGCGTGTTGGCCAGCAGGACCTTTTTTCCCAGTCCGTAACAGAAGCGCTTCAGTCCGGAGACGGTATCCGTGAGGCTCAGCGTCCTGTTTTCGAGGTACGGCTCGATATCCCGGTATTTGACGATCGGTCCGGCGATGAGCTGCGGGAAGAAGGATATATAGAGCGCCAGTTTGAACCAGGACCGCTGGACCCGGATCGTGCCGCGGCAGAGGTCCGCAAGGTAGGAAACCGACTGGAAGGTATAAAACGAGATCCCGATCGGCAGGGCGATCGCGCGCAGGGCGATCAGATCTTTCCCGAGCAGGGCGTTCAGGGATCCGGCAAAGAAATTGAAATATTTGAAGTATCCGAGCAGCAGCAGGTTCGCCGCGATGCCTGCGGCCGTGACCAGCCTGCGCAGAAAGGGCTTTTCACAGCGGCCGATCAGCAGACCGGCCAGGTAATTCAGGGTGACGGAAAAAAGCAGCAGGACGATATATTTCGGTTCGCCCCAGGCATAGAAAAACAGGCTCGCCGCCAGGAGAAAGAGATTGCTGCCTTTCCTGTGCGTGAGCACCGCGCCGATCAGTACTGCCGGCAAAAAGATCCAGAGGAACGCGAATGAACTGAAAACCATGGCTCAAATATCTCTGCTGTAAAAGCACACTCTGAAATCAGCACCGCAATCAGGAGCGGGGGCTCCGCATGGCGCAGGCCGGCTGCTCACGTGTTTGCATGAGCTGCCTGCCGCACCGGTCCCGGCACCCAGGATAATGTACCTGAGACGGCAGGTTTTAGTATGGCCCTGCAGCGCTAAACGAAGCGCACCCGCAATTTACGGCGGATACCTGTTTTATATCTTATCCCCGTCATTATAACACCGCAAAGAGGATCGGGGGCGCATCTTCTCACCGGGAAACAAAAAACTCCCCGTTTGGGGAGTTTTGCGGTCATCTTTGCGGACAGGCTTTATCCGATTTCCGCTTCGTTATCGAGAAGAAATGCGTCTTCGTCCTGTTCGGAGTTGTTGATGGTGGTGATTTCTTCGTCATCTGCACCGCCGTTGACCGGTGCTTCATTTTCCGCGGCGTTGTCCAGAAGCTGCGTACCGTCATCCTGCTCGGTGTTGTCGAGTGAAAGGGCGCCGTCGTCATCCTGTTCGGTATTGTCGAGTGAGAGGGCGGTGTCATCCTGTTCGGTGCTTGTGATGGAAAGCTCTGCTTCGTCTTCCTCGTCCTCATCCGTGTCGGAGCCGATGCTGTAGGTCGGGATCGCGTCCGCGGCTGCTTCAGTCGTGATGGGCTCGAAGACCGGGGTTTCCGGAACGATCTGCATCCAGGCTTCCTCATCGGAAACGGCTTCGTATTTCTCCGGAAGGGCCTTATACCATTCGCTGAAGGCTTCCTGTTTGGCGGTTTCCAGGGCTTCATCTTCCAGCGGGCGGACTTCCTTGCCGTCAGAGGCGATGATGTGATAGCCGAACGGTGTCTTTACAGGTCTGCTGATCTGGCCGGGTTCAAGGGTAAATGCCGCATCCTCAAACTCACTGACCATGGTGCCGCGTCCGAACCATCCGAGCGCTCCGCCGTTGTCTTTGTTGGCGGTGTCCAGGGAATGTTCACTGGCAAGGTCATTCCAGTCGGCGCCGCCGGCCAGTTGGGAAAGGATGTCCCTGGCTGTTTCTTCGTCTTCCACCAGGATATGGCGGGCATTGACCTGTTCGGATTCAAAAGTGCGGCCTTCGATCTCTTTTTCGAAAAGAGCGTCCAGCAGCATGTCGTGGCGGACGTATTCTTTGAAGTAATCGTAGCTGATGTTTCCGTCAAAGGCCATCGCCAGCGTGGAATCGACTGTGGCTCTGAATTCCGGATCTTCCTCCGCGGAGGTTTCTTCTTCACCGATATTGAAGGAGTCCAGGCCGAGAGCGCTTTCGGTCTCTGCCTGTGCGTCGGTATATCCGAAGATTTCCTTCATCCGTTCCGTCAGCGTGCTGTCGGAGATCTCAACACCTTTTTCAGCAGCTTCCAGTTCAGCTGCTTTGAACAGAACGAGATTGTTGAAGGTCTCCTGCCCGAATGTCCGTTTGGATTCTTCCCCCGTGCCGAGATAATTCTCATAGGCCGCGTTGATATCATCCAGCGGCAGGCCGAACATCGCATACATCTGCGCGTTCTGCTGATACTGGGAAATGAGCTGATAGCGGTTGAAAATGGCGGCATTGACAAAGTCTTCCGCGCTGATCGGTTCGCCGTTGACGGTCCCGACCGTTTCGACCGCAGCTTCGGCTTCAGGTGCTTCGGCGGGGACTCCGGTTTCGGCGGTTTCTTCAGCGGCGGCTTCTTCCGCAGTTTCTTCTTCCGCGGCAGGCAGGGTCATTTTGACGACCGGCTTCCATTCGGTTCCTTCCGTCTCCGCATCGTCTTTGGACACGGCGTGTACACGGATCGAAGGCTGTGCGGGAGTTTCTTCTTCAGCTGCTTCGGCTTCTTCGGCGGCAGCTTCTTCAGTCACGGTTTCTTCAGCAGCAGGTTCTTCGCCGGCCGGTTCTTCGGTCACGGTTTCTTCAGCCGCAGCTTCTTCGGCTGTGGCTTCTTCTGTCACAGTTTCTTCGGCTTCCGGTTCTTCTGCCGCCGGTTCTTCGGTAACGGTTTCTTCAGCAGCTTCTTCGGCCGTGGCTTCTTCGGTCACGGTTTCTTCGGCAGTCGGGACGACGATCGGTGTGAATGCCGGTTCCGTCGGGACGAGTTCCATCCAGACTTCCGGATGATCCTGGATGTCATGGCTCTCGCGGAGCCCGGCGGTCCATTCGGTATAGACTTCGTTCTGGGCGGTCTGGAGTGCGTTGCCTTCCAGCGGGCGCATTTCCTTGCCGTCAGAGGCGATAATGTGATAGCCGTACTGCGTCTTTACCGGTGCGCTGATCTCGCCCGGTTCCAGAGCGAACGCTGCTTCTTCGAATTCACTGACCATCGTACCGCGGCCGAACCAGCCGAGGGATGTGCCCGAATCGATATTGTATTCAGCGGCAAGATCGTTCCAGTCTTCACCTGCGTTCAGTCTTTCAAGGACTTCATTGGCGGTTTCCTCGGTTTCGACGAGAATGTGGCGGGCGTTGACCTGCTCGGCTTCAAACACGCGGGTGGCGAGTTCTTCATCGAACAGCTTGTTATCCAGAATAATATGTTTCGCGTAACCCTTCAGGTAATCCAGAGAGACATTGCTGTCATAACCCAGCGCCAGAATATTGTTCGCGTAGGCTTCGAATTCGGCGTTCTTGTCGGCTGCATCATCCGTGATGGTCGGGTCGACGTTTACGATCTCCTGTCCGAGCATCACATTGTCGGCGGCACTCGGTTCTTCGTACCCGAACATGGTCTTCAGACGGTCGTAAACTTCCTCTTCCGTGACTTCGATGCCGGCCTTTTCGGCTTCGAGTTCCAGCACTTTGTAGTACGTCAGTTCATCGATGATCTCGGAGCCCAGTCTTTCCTTCGCGTTGACGCCCAGGATGCCTTCCACCTGTTCGTTCAGGGAATCAAGCGGAATGCCGTAAGAACGGTACATCTGTGCGTACTGATTGTAGGAATTCAGATACTGGTAGCGGCTGAAGACCGCGGACTGAACGAATTCGTCATTGCTGACGGGTTCCCCATCGACGGTGGCGATGATCGGTTCATCTGCTGTTTCATCAGCGGCAGCTTCGGCTTCGGGAGCGGGCTCTGCAGCGGTTTCTTCTGCCACGGCTGCTTCCGCTTCGGTGCTTTCGGTTTCAGCTTCTGCGGCGGGCTCTCCGGCTGTTTCTTCAGTCACGGCAGCTTCCGGTTCGGCGCTTTCGGCTTCCTGTTCAGCAGCGGGCTCTCCGGCTGTTTCTTCAACAGCAGTTTCCGGTTCGGTGCTTTCGGCTTCCGGTTCTGCAGCCGCTTCTTCAACAGCTGTTCCTTCGGTTTCAGTCTCTGTTTCAGGGAGCTCGGCTTCCGGTTCAGCGGCAGCTTCGCTCTCAGCGGTGTCGTCCGGCTGTGTTTCCGCGGTCATCGGCTCGAAGACAGGTTCGGTCGGGACGGCGTCAAGCCAGACTTCTTCGAAGGACTGAATGTCGTGTGCGCTGCGGAGACCGATCGCCCATTCTTCATAGGCGGCGTCCTGCGCGGCTGCCAGTGCGTCGCCTTCCAGCGGGCGGACTTCCTTGCCGTCGCTGGCGATAATGTGATAGCCGTAGGCGGTCTGGACCGGTTCGCTGATCTGGCCCGGTTCAAGCGCAAACGCTGCGTCTTCGAATTCGGAGACCATCATCCCGCGGCCGAACCAGCCGAGTGAACCGCTGTTGTCCTTATTGGAGGTGTCCAGCGAATGCTCGCTTGCGAGCGCGTCCCAGGATTCACCGGCTTCCAGTTTTTCCAGGATCGCTTTGGCGGATTCTTCGTCTTCCACAAGGATGTGGCGGGCATTGACCTGTTCTTCTTCGAATACGCGTCCGGCGAGTTCTTCTTCGAACAGGGTGTTGTCGATCAGGATATGCCGGGCGTAATTCTTCAGATAATCAAAGGATACGGCGCCGTCATAGCTGTCGAGCAGGACGGTTTCGGCGAAAGCACGGAATTCGGCATCTTTGTCTGCGGTGTCATCGGTTTCATCTGCACCGACATTGAAGGTATCCATTCCGAGAACGGGTTCTTCGGATTCCGCTTCGTCTTCATATCCGAACATCATTTTCAGCTGGGTCATCACTTCTTCATCGGAGATCTCAAGACCCCGTTTTTCGGCTTCGAGATCGAGGACCTTATCGTAGGTGAGCTGGTCGATGACTTCAAGACCGAGCGCCTCTTTCCCTTCGTCACCGAGGAGACCGGAGACCTGTTCATTCAGGGAATCCAGCGGGACCCCGTACATCATGTACATCTGGGCGTACTGGTTGTACATGTTCAGGTACTGGTAGCGGTTGAACGTGGCAAGTTCTTTGAAGCTTTCCACGGTGATCTCCTGCCCGTCAACGGATGCCACGGCATTTGAGGAGGGAGCCGCTTCGGCTTCCGGAGCTTCGGCCGGGGTTTCCGGCTGTTCGCTCACGGGTTCCGCTTCGGCTTCCGGTGCTTCAGCCAGGGTTTCCGGCTGTTCGGTCACAGCTTCCGCTTCGGTTTCCGGAGCTTCAGCCGGGGTTTCCGGCTGTTCGGTCACAGGTTCCGCTTCGGTTTCCGGCGTTTCGGCCGGCGCTTCCGGCTGTTCGGTCACAGGTTCAGCCGCGGTCGGTTCTGCCGGGGCTTCGGTCGCTGCCGGTGTGGCAGTGGGGGCCGGTGTTTTGTTGCTGCAGCCCGAAAGCGCAAATACGCTCAGAACCAGCAGCATTGCAAATATCAAAATGAAAGTGTTTCTTTTGGGTAACATAATGTCTCTCCTTAATTTTCATTAAGCCATGAAATCAATTTTACCGTTGAATTGTTAACAAAATCTTAAAGTTCCGGAAAACGTGAGCGTACCGGATTCTGATAGTATAATAAAGAAGGTAAAAAAATGAAAAATGCCTTCACTTATTTTATCCTCGGAGCACTTCTGGCTCTGCCATCCGGTTACGGACTGTATTATCTTGTCATGAATACGCAGCCTTACCTGAAAGAACGGTGGCTGTTTTTTCTGGCTTTTTTCCTGTTCGTATGCGGGGTGATGCTTCCCGTCTTCGCGATGCTCAACCGTTTTTTTTTTTGTTTTAAACGGATCGAACCGCAGAACGTCGTCCGGGAAGCGCTGGGCTGCGCACTGATCGCGGACCTGCTGTTATGGTTCCAGATCGGGCGTGTCCTGACGCCGGCCATTATCATGATCTGTGTCGGCGGCTTCGCGGTCGCGGAGATTTTATGGCGGGCGCGGGAGACGGTTGAGTTCCGTTCCGGGATCGATGACTGAAGACTGAGGAGAGAGAGATGAAAGATCAGATCAAAACACTGATGGCACAGAAAAAACTGGACGCGATCCTGATCACCGGCGCCAGAGAACACAATCCCTACCTGACCTATTATGTCGGCGATGCCTTTTTCACCCAGGCGGAAGTCCTGGTGATGAAAGACCGGGAACCGCTGCTTTTTTACCGCGTTATGGAGCGCGATACTGCCGCGCAGACTTCCCTGAAGGGCGTGTGTTATAACGACCTCGAAATCTGCCGCTACCGGGACTGCAGCGACCGGGCGAATACGCTGATCTCCGCCCTGCGGTACGCCGGGATGACTTCCGGACGGATCGCCGTGTGCGGCCGGGTCGAGTTCAACACAATGTACCAGGTGGTCGAACAGATCCGGAGCAAGCTCCCCGAACTGGAGTTCTGCGGCGGGATCGGGGATGAGATCCTCAATGAGGCCCGCTACCTGAAGGACGCGGATGAGATCGAAAAGATCCGCTCCATGTGCGGCATCATCACGACTGTTGTCGGCCGGGTCGAGAACTATATCTGTTCCAAAGTCCTGCATGACGGGATCCTGACGGATGAGGATGGTACTCCCGTCACGATCGGGAAGATCAAATCACTGATCAATCTCTGGCTGGGTGAGCTGGGTGCCGAGAATCCGGAAGGGACGATCTTCTCCCAGGGCCGGGACGCCGGCGTCCCCCACAATCAGGGCCGGGATGATGAACCGCTTCAGGCGGGAAAGAGTATTGTTTATGATTTCTTCCCCTGCGGGATGGGCGGCGGCTACTTCGGTGACTTTACGCGGACCTGGTGTATCGGCTGGGCTCCCGACGCGGTGAAGGAAGCTTATGCTGAGGTCAAGGAGATCCATGACCTGCTGGCCGAAAAAGCCCGCCCGGGCATGCGCTTTAAGGATCTGCAGCAGATGACCTGCGACTATTTCAAGTCCCACGGCCATGTGACGGTCGACGAAGATATCCATGTCACCAACGGTTATATGCATTCCATCGGGCATGGGCTCGGACTGAATATCCATGAACGCCCGTTCAGCTCAAAGAACAGTCCGGATAAGGACCAGCTCCTTCCGGGGGCTGTGTTTACGATCGAACCGGGCCTGTACTATCCGGATAAGCCGGAACCGTACGGGATCCGTATTGAAGACACCTACTACATGGACAAAGACGGAAAAGTGCAGCCTCTGACGGAGTATCCGTACCGGCTGATCCTGGATGTGCCTGCAAAATAAAGCTTTATGAATGCCGGGGGTTCTGAATGTCTGGAAAAGCAATTCGTATTTTAGGGATCGAAAGCAGCTGCGATGAGACTGCGGCTGCCATCGTTGAAGACGGCCGCCATATCGCCTCTGATTTTATCTCTACGCAGATCGATATCCACAAACAATACGGCGGTGTGTTCCCGGAAGTCGCTTCCCGTCAGCATGTGCTTGCCGTTTATCCCGTGATCGAGGATGTGATGAGCAAGGCGCACATGAGTTATTCGGATATCGACGCGATCGCCGTTACCCGCGGCCCCGGCCTGGCCGGTTCCCTGGTCGTCGGGATGAATGCTGCGAAAGGGCTTGCGCTGGCCACGGGGCTCCCGCTGATCGGCGTGAACCACCTGGAGGGGCATATTTACTCTTCCTGGGTCTATTCGGACCGGGACGGCGAGGTGCCGGATGAACCGGAGTTCCCTGCCATCGTTCTGCTGGTGTCCGGCGGACATTCGGAAATCATCCTGCTTCGGGAGCATCTGAAATATGAACGGCTCGGCGGAACACTGGATGACGCGGCCGGGGAAGCGTTTGATAAGACGGCCCGCCTGCTCGGACTGGAATATCCCGGCGGTCCTTCGATCCAGAAGGCTGCGGCGAACGGGGATCCGGACAGCTATCACTTCAATATCGCGAAAATGCCCGGCACCTATGACTTTTCCTTCAGCGGGGTGAAAACCTCCGTCCTGCGGACGGTCCAGAAGCTGGAGAAAGAAGGTCAGCGCCTGAACGTGCCGGATCTGGCAGCCAGTTTCCAGAAGTGTGTCGTGACGACCCTCTTCGACAAAACGATCCGCGCCGCAAAGGAATACGGCGCGAAGAACATCATCATCGCGGGCGGAGTTTCCGCCAATAAATGCCTGCGCGATACTTTCCTGATGAAGCAGAGCGCATTCCGTGTCTTCATCCCGAAGCTTTCCTACTGCACGGACAACGGCGCGATGATCGGTGCGGCCGGCTACCGGCGCTTCCTCACCGGAAAGTTTGACAGCCTGGATATGGATGTCTTCCCGAACTGGCCGCTTTCCCGGGTCTCCCTGTAGCTCACAGGAAAGAAAACATAACAAAAAAGGGCGTCCGATGCGCTCTTTTTTTGTTATGTTTTCTGACAAGTACACGGCAGCCGGAAGGGTACCGTGTACATACATTGAACTCTATGATTTATACTCTGAACTCTGCACTCTGCACTCTGAACCCTGCCCGTTAGAGTTCCAGCGGAATCAGCTTGTGTTCCAGCACATCGATCAGCCCCATGTCCGTCAGACCCAGTTCGGGGACTGTCGGCAGGGAGATAAAGCTGAGCGTCATAAAGGGTGCCGAGCCGACACAGCCCAATTCTCTGGCGGCCGCGTTCATGCGGTCCTGCTGTTCCATCACCTTTTCTGCCGGTTCTTCGCTCATCAGGCCGCCGAGCGGCAGGGCCATTTTGGCCAGGACGCGGCCCCCGCGGACGACGCTCAGGCCACCCTGCATTTCCGCGACGGCATTCACAGCCGCGGCCATATCCCCGTCATCCGCGCCGACCGTGACGATGTTGTGGTGGTCATGGGAGGTCGAAAATGCCAGTGCACCTTCCTTCAGGCCGAACCCGCGGACGAACCCGATGCCGATGCCGCCGGTTTTTCCGTAGCGTTCCACGACCGCGAGTTTTGCGATGTCCCGGCCGATGTCCGGCAGGATCTCACCGTTTGCAGCTGTCAGCTCCGTGATCAGGCATTTGTTGATGATCTGCCGGTCGATGAGGTCGATCACCCGTACGGTCACCTGCCCATCGGCGCCGGTCTCTTTGCGGAAGGATGCCTCGGTGACAGGGTTCTTCAGCTTTACGGTCTGTTTGACGAAGTCCGGATAATCGGAGACCGGACATTCTTCCAGCAGTTCACCATTGGCTGCCGCGCGTTTGCCTTCAAAATAGACAGCGGAGGGTTTCATCTCGTTCAGATCCGGGATCAGGAGAATGTCGGCCTTCCTGCCCGGGGTGATGGAACCGATCTCGTCTTCGATGCGGAAATGGCGTGCGGCATTCAGCGTTGCCATCTTGATCGCCTCGACCGGCGGGATCCCCAGCGCGATCGCCCGGCGGACATTGTAATTGATGTGCCCTTCCTCACGGATCTCGATGGCGTGTTTGTCGTCCGTGCAGAACATCAGGTTGTCCAGCGGCAGTTTTTCGGCGATCACACCGCGGATCAGCGCATCGGTGTTGCGTTCGGTGGAGCCTTCACGGATCAGCACGCTCAGGCCGACCCGCAGCCGTGCCAGCAGTTCCTCCGGCGTGACGGTTTCATGGTCGTCGGAGATCCCGGCGGACGCGTATACATTGAGTTCCTGGTCCAGGCGCCCGATGGCATGCCCGTTGACGATCTTCCGTTTGGAAAGGGTATCGGCGATCTTATGGATGTATTCATCTTTGACAAAAAGGATCTTGGCCGGATCCAGTTCGCCGAGACTGATGGATTCCTCCCAGTTCATGATCTCCGCGACCTCTTCGGCTCCCAGATATGCGCCGTTGGTCTCAAGTCCCGGGGCTGTCGGGACACGGGAGGAGACTTCGATCAGCATCCGGTAGGGGAGCCGGCCGATCGAGGCGAGCATCGCCCGAAGCCCCTCACCCCCAGCAACATTGGCGATCTCCATCAGGTCGGCGCAGAGCGTTGTGGTCCCGGCCGGAACGACGACAGATGCCAGGGCTTCCGGTGAAAGCATGGTCGTTTCAAAATGCATGTGGGTGTCGATCAGGCCGGGGACCGCGTACTGCCCGCCGCAGTCGACCGTTTCCTTAGCCGGGAGATCCGCTTTCGGATCGATCGAGACGATCCGGCCCGCCCGGATGAAAATGTTGGTCTCATAGATCTCACAGGACCAGACGTTGACCAGCTTCAGGTTTGTCAGTTTCAGGTCGCAGGGAAGTTCCCCTAGACCGGCACGGATCGTATCTTTGATTTCCTCGAAATTTCGCATAGAGGTGCCTCTTTTCTGTCAAAACCCGGGGCAGACCCTATGGGGCAGCTCCCGGCTTCATCGAAGAAAACCCCGATGGTGATCCCGTTCTGCCGGATGGCAGCGTTTATTTTTTCTTCGGCGTCGGGCTGGGCGTCGGGTATACCGGCGGCCCTGCCAGGATCCGGCTGAAATATTCCGAACTGGTAGATGCGATCACATAACTGGAGTACCGCCGCATCCGTCCCTCATATTTCACCTCTCCGGCTTCGGTGATCCAGCTGTCCATGTTGAGCGGGATCACTCCGCCGGCTTCGATCCATTCACCGTTATATTTCCTGGCGATATGAACGTGGGTACCGGATGACGTACCGCCGTCGCAGGAAGGATGACCGAGCACGTCCCCCATTTCCACATGGGTCCCGACCGGCGGAATGGATTCCGTTTTCAGGTGCAGAAAGAGCAGGACCCAGCCGGTCCGTTCGTCACCGTCATCGTCCAGGTCCAGCATGGCCTGCCCGGTATTGGTCCGGACGATCGTCCCGCTGTGCGGCGCGATCACCTCGGCATAGCTGACGAAGCAGCCGTGTTCCTGGGCCGGCGGGGCGAAATCGATGGCGGCATACGGGTGGAGGCTGCCCCACGCGGTATGCGGTCCGCCGGTGTAGGTCCAGGCTTCACCGTCTTTGAAAGGAAGCCGGAGCTCCACCTGTTCAAGCGATCCCGGCAGATGGGCGGGATATTCCTCAACGGAGGGAAAGTCACCGAACATTTCCCGGTAGGTTTTGACAAAACCGTTCGGGCCGATGGCGGTGTAATATTGCTGCGGTGAAAGGATGGACGCGAAATAAGCCTGAAGCGCCGCGCTGCAGGCATTCAGCCACGGATCGATCCGGATCAGCGAGCCGTCCTTCAGTTCGTATTGGGTGAAGGTCCCTGCCTTGTAGGAGTAGTAATGGTCGTTCAGAAATTCGGCCAGCTGGTTGAACTGTCCGCTCAGTGATTTATATTTGTCGCCCCCGAAACCCAGTACGCTTGATGAATTGAAATCATTGCGGAACTGTGTATCCGTCAGAGCGTGGGTGAGATACTGAAGGATCGCCAGCAGCAGACGGGGGGAAATGCTGTATTGATCGGAGATGTTATCGATCAGCTCGCCCCCGCGCAGGTTCTGATTGCTGGCCCAGATGTTGAAATATTTGAACCAGCCGGGCTGGCGGTCCGTGTAGCTGCGGGCCGAAAAGCCTTTCTGCGCCGGTCCGTTGACAAACTGCGCGTCCGCCAGGATCTTATAGGAGCTGCCCCAGCCGGAGCGGTAGTAGATCGGGATCTGCAGCGGCAGACCCTGCGGCAGGGTGGTGGTATGTTCGGGCAGTACCGGGTTGGCGTCGCGGATCTCTTTTTCTGTGGTGTTGAAGCGGGCGGCCAGCGCCGGCAGCGTGTCGCCGTCCATCACGGTATAATCGACCAGCTCGCCAGGCATGTATTTCGGCCTTCTGGCCCGGACAGGGTCCGTTTCCTGCGGGACCGGTGTCGGCGTTTCTGTCGGGACCGGAGTTTCCGTAGGCAGCAGCAGCGCCGGATCGGGATTTTTGTCCGCGCGGATGCATCCGGCAAGGGCCGTAAGAAGGATCAGGCTGATCAGGAGAATTCGTTTCATTAAATCGATCAGTAATGGACCAGGGTCTCAGCCGAAGCATAGGTCCTGGCGTAGATAATGTCATCTCCGCGCTGCAGTCCGCCGAGGTAGCTTTCTCCGCCGAAAGGCGTCCAGCCGCACATATCGAACGGGATCGCGCCGTAAGCCTGTACCCATTCCCCGTTGTATTTGCGGGCAATATGCAGATGGGTCCCGGTGGCGGCGCCGCCTTCACAGGAGGGATGGCCGACCCGGCCGAAGAGCGGCAGAACGGTGCCCGGTTCGGCTTTTCCGTCCGTACGCACGTGCAGATAATAGAGCACCCATCCGGTTTCCTCGTGGCCGTCCATGTCCAGGTCTACGACCACAGTCCCCACGCTCGTGCGGAGGACCAGCCCCGGTGCGGATGCGGTGATCCAGGAGTCGGACCGCGCGCAGCCGCTTTCCGCCATGCGCGGAGCGAAGTCCAGTGCCCCCAGCGGGGAGCCGGTGGTAAACGATTCGTGCGGGCCGCCGGTGATCGCCCATTCATCATCACGGGCAAACGGCAGCAGCAGTTCCGGCTGGGTCAGCTCATCATTGAAGCCGTGCGGGTCATCCTGATAATAATCCCAGACGTTGCCGAAATCCAGGTAAAACTGCTGCAGGAATCCGTTGGCGTCGTAGATGGCTTCCTCATAATCCTCATAGGTGTGCAGCTGGGCGAAAAGATACTGCAGGGCGACGGAACCGGCGTTGAGGACCGGGTTGAAATAGATCGGTTCGTCCGGTTTCGGGTTCTTGTAAAACGGGATCTCGGCCAGCTTGCCGTACCGCCAGCCGTAATAGCCGATCCCCATCTGCTGGGCTGCCCAGACGAGCTGTTTGTACAGACCCTCGGTGTTCTCCCCCAGCCAGCCGATCGGGTAATGTTCTTCCACGATGTTGTGCGGCTGTCCGTAGACCCAGTGGCTTTTGTATTCCAGCAGTTCCAGCAGGATGATCGGGCTGATGGAATAGTCCAGGGAGACCTTGGTGATGATCTCGGTGCCGGTCAGGTTCCCCGAGGAGGTGTATTCTTCGTAGGTGGCCAGATACCCGCCGGCCTCCCGGACGACTTCATTCAGGTCATATTCAATGGAGGGGTATCCCATGACGATATATTCGTCCGGCAGGATGCGCTTTCCCGAACTGAAGGTCCGTTCCGGTGCGGTGATCAGGAGCAGCTTCCCCGGTTTGAGAAAACGGTCGCCCGGCTGATCTGCATCCAGACCCCGGATCCGGTCCGTCGTGGTGCCGAATCGGAAGGCGATGGCGTCCGCGGTGTCTCCGGTCTGCACGACATAAAAGGCTTTGCCGCTGAAATCGGTCCGCAGGTCCGGCAGCGGGATCTCGGGCGTGGCGGTCGCGGTCGGTTCAGCCGTTTCCGGCATAGCGGTCTCCGTTGCCGGGGCGATGGTCTCGACCGGGTAGGTGCTGCGCGGGGTCGGGACGGTCGGGGTGGCGGTCGCGGTTTCCGTCGGCGTCGGTGTATCGGTCGGCGTCGGGGTGACGGACAGTGATGCCTCGGTCTCCGCGGCGGCCGTTTCGGCTGATTTTGTCGGGGTCGGGGTGACCGTGAACGTCGCTGTCGGTGTGATGTAACGCTGCAGTTCCGTGGCGATCACCGCTTCCGTAACGCGGGAAATAGCCGCCCGTTCCGCGACAGCGGTCAGCTGCTGCGGCGAGTTTACGGTCCGCGTGCATGCCAGTGCCGGGATCAGCAGCAACAGCAGCAGCGTTCCGATCATCTTCAGATACGGAGAGGATTTTTGCATTTTTACGGATCGGTAAGAATTTCCGGAGTGGAGCCGGCCGTGTCCGGCTTACTGTTTGTCGAAATTCAGCCTGCGTCCGCCGAGAAGGTGGAAATGGGTGTGCATGACGGACTGCCCGGCATCCGGCCCCGCGTTGGTGATGACGCGGTAACCGCTTTCCTCCAGACCGAGCTCTCTGGCGATGTGCGCCGCAACGGTCAGAATATGCCCGAGGAGCTGTTCGTCAGCCTCGTTGTATTCGGAAAGGTTGAGCCTGTGTTCCTTCGGAACGATCAGCACATGGGTCGGAGCGACCGGGTTGAGGTCGTTGAACGCGACGACGCGGTCGTCTTCATAAACAAGATTTGAGGGGATCTCCCCGTTCGCGATTTTGCAGAAAATGCAGTCTTCCATAAAACAAAACCTCCAAAATCAGTTGATAGTTGCCAGCTGCCGGCTGCCGGTTTTTCCGTGAAGGTCTTCATTACAGATTCCCGGAGCCGGGTGACATTCTGCTCCTGACCCCTGAATCCTGACTACAGGTTGCCCATTTGCGGTCGGCAGACGATGTCGTAGTATTCCACTTCCGTTTCGCGGATCGAGTAGAGATAGTCGCGGGCGTCCTTGCCGATCTGGCGTACGGTATCGATGTGATAGACCGCGTCGGTGTCCCAGTAGCGCGGGAGCACGAAGAGCGGATCCATGTTGCCGTCCAGCTTGTAATACGGACGGGACGGGTCGTTGACATCACAGAGCGGGACCCAGTTGTACATGATGGGGCCGCGGGGATGGGTGGTGAAGCCGACTTTGTAGCCGTATTCCTTTGCGACCTCGATCGCGCGGGCGCCGAAACCGCCGCCCGGCCAGATGATGGCGCGCGGGGTCTTGTGGAAATGGGCCTCGATCTGGTCGACACTGCCTTTCAGCTCTCCGATCAGGTATTCGTCGGTGGAGTCATCTCCCATCGGGATGTTGTGGACGACGCCGTGCGCCTGATGGTCGACCAGCCCGATCTCTTCGGCATGGGCATTCCCGTCCCAGAGTTCCTGGGTGGTGCCTTCCGCGCTGATCCACGCATTGATCACCGGCCAGCCCCACTGGTCGTAGTAGTCCTTGAAATGGGTGATGTAATTTTCTTCGGAATGCCGGTCATCCACGATCAGCAGGACGGAGCGTTCCGGAATCCAGTCATTGTTTTCTATGAACGCGATGAACTGTTCCGTGTTGATCGCGGTGAAGCCCTGGGCGGATCAGCTGCTGGTGCTGGGTGACGGTGATGGCGTTATCCTGGGTCACGGATTCACCGCGGACGATGCTGTGATACATGATGGCCATGACGACAGTGCCGGGAGCCGCTTTGCCCTCGCCCCAGCGGTTTTTGATCATTTTGCAGACGTCTTCCTCATAGGTGTGCGGGGTGTCCAGCTTGTTCAGCTCCGAAGTCTGAAAAACCGCCGGCAGTTCCGGCGGGACCCGGTTCGGATCCGCTGTCGGGAGCGGGGCCTGCGTCGGTTCGGCTGTCGGGGCAGGTTCGGCGGCGCTGTCATTTTTCGAGATCAGCATTTCCGGCTCCTCTTCGGTGGGAAGAGCTGTCGGTTCTGCGCTTTCGGTGGCTGCGAGCGCGGCCTGAACCATCTGTTCCATGGCTCCTGCCGTAGCTGTCTGCCGCGCGTAGCCCAGGGATTTGATATTGGCAGCGGGCATATTGCACCCGGTGATGACGATCAGAAGTATCAGAATAAGCGGAAAAATGATTCGTTTCATACGGTCAATTATATCGAAAAAAACAGATGCGGAGGGGAAATTGATGGTTTCCGTGAACAAACCGGAACCGAGTCCGCCGGAAGGCCGTGGCGTGTATAAGTATTGATTATGCATGGATTCGGATTCAGCGAATCCCTTCATATTTAATATATCTCCGTTATAATAAAAAAACAGGAGGTGATTTTGGAACCGTTGAAGGAAAAATTTCTTGAATCTGTCAGCAGCGTTCTTCCGATCGGTGCGGTCGTCCTGATCCTGAGCGTCACTATTGCACCGCTGAATTCCGGAGTGCTGGTGCTGTTCCTGTTCGGAACGATCATCCTGATGTTTGGAATGGCGCTGTTCACCATGGGCGCGGGAATGTCCATGCAGCCGCTCGGTGAGGGGATCGGTATCGAGATGAGCAAGTCAAAGCATCTCTGGATCCCGCTTGTGCTCTGTTTCATTCTCGGTATGCTGATCACGATCTCTGAACCGGACCTGACGGTCCTGGCTGAGCAGATCCCTTCGATCCCGAACCGGACCCTGATCTATGCGGTCGCGGTCGGCGTGGGGCTGTTCCTTTCCGTCGCGATCCTGCGCATCCGTTTCCGCATCCGCCTTGCCTGGCTGCTGATGGGATGCTACGGGCTGATCTTTGCCCTTGCGGCTCTGGCCCCCGCGTCTTTTATCCCTGCCGCTTTTGACTCCGGCGGCGTGACGACCGGGCCGGTCACGGTGCCTTTTATCATGGCCATGGGCGCCGGTCTGGCGGCCATCAGCTCGGATAAACACAACCGGACGGACAGCTTCGGCCTGATCGCGCTCTGCAGCGTCGGTCCGATCCTCTCCGTGCTGATCCTCAGCCTTTTTTACGCACCGGAAGCCGAATCTGCCCCGATCAATATCGCGGAGATCGTTACGACCCGGGACGCGCTGAACGCGTTCCTGACGGGCTTCCCGGTTTATCTCAAAGAAGTACTGACGGCGTTTTCCCCGATCGTTCTGGTCTTCGTTCTGTTCCAGCTGATCTTCCGAAGGTTTCAGCGCCACCAGATCTTCCGTATCATCATCGGGATGATCTATACCTATGCCGGGCTCGTGATGTTCCTGACGGCTGCGAATATCGGTTTTATGCCGGCCGGGAACCTGATCGGTTCGATGATCGCGGGCAGTGAATACAAATACTGGCTCATCCCGGTCGGGATGGTCTTCGGTTATTTTGTCGTTGCCGCGGAACCGGCCGTCGTTGTCCTGAAAAAACAGGCAGAGGAGATCTCCAGCGGCGCGATCTCGCAGCGATCGATCGGTCTCGGGCTTTCCATCGGTGTCTCGGTTTCCGTTGGGCTCTCCATGCTCCGGGTCCTGACCGGTGTCCCGATCCAGCCCTTCCTGTACGCGGGGTACGCGGTTTCCCTGCTGATCAGCTTCTTTGTCCCGTCGCTGTACACCGCCGTCGCGTTCGACTCGGGCGGTGTGGCCAGCGGTCCGATGACCTCGACCTTTATTCTGCCTTTTGCGGTCGGTGCCTGCACGGCGCTCGGCGGCAACATTATGACGGATGCTTTCGGGATCGTCGCGATGGTCGCCATGACCCCGCTCATCACCATCCAGTGCATCGGGCTGGTCAGCAATCTGCGGCTGCACGCGCGGAGAAAGCAGAAGATCGAGGCAATGGAACTGATCCCCGACGGTCTGGTCTTCTACAATTATGAAAGGAGTTCCGATGATTGAAAGCGATGAAATGCGGCGAGTCGTCCTGCTGATCACGATCGTGGAACGCGGCAAGGCCCGGAAACTGAGGCAGTTTATGGACCGCCATAAGGTCAGCTTCCATATGGAGTTTCCCGGCGTGGGAACCGCAACATCGGAAATGCTGGACGTGCTCGGGCTGAGCAGCAAGGAGAAAGATATCCTCATCAGCCTCGGGACGAGGCGTGCGGTGGTGAGCCTGGAAAACGCGGTCGATGCCGGTTTGTGGGAGATCAGCCGCAGCCGGGGGCTGATGATGGAACTTCCGCTGACGGCGGTCAATAATATCGCGGCCGCGGCGCTGATCCAGAGCGCGGATGAACTGGGAGAGCTGAAGAGTGAGGGAAAAATGAAAAATGAATTTGATCACAGCCTGCTGCTGATCGCGGTCCGGCAGGGATATACGGAAAATGTGATGCAGACCGCACGCAAGGCCGGGGCGGCCGGAGGGACGGTGATCCGCTCCCGGATGCTGGGAACGGAACATTTCGAGGAGAATTTCGGGATCTCGGTGGATCCGGAGAAAGAGATCCTCGCGATCCTCGCGCCCAATTCCCAGCGCGACGCGATCCTTGAGGCCGTGAATACGGAGTTCGGACTGCGCACACCGGCCCAGGGGATACTCTGCGCCCTGCCGGTCGATAAGGCCTTCAAAATATAATGCTTTTTTTCATATAAAAATTATGATTGACAAATCATTGTTTTGTGTTAATATCGTTTAGTATGTAAGGAAATGATCCTTATTGTTTCCAATTTATTAAAGGAGAAAAATATGAAGAAACTTGTATCATTGGTTCTGGCGATGGTCATGATTCTGGCTATTGCTTCCGTCGCTGCCGCTGACGGCGTCAAAGTCGGTATTGCTGCTCCTGATGTGACTCACGGCTGGGTCGCGGGTGTTGCGTACTATGCAGAAAAATACTGCAAAGACAACAACCTTGAATATAAGATGACGGTCTCCTCCGACGCTGCCGAAATGGCCGCGAACCTCGAAGACCTTGTTGTCTGGGGCGCTAATGTTGTCGTTTCCTGGCCGCAGTGGGCAGGCATGGAAACCGCGATCCAGGAAGTTATCGACGCGGGGAGCCCGGTCGTCAACTTCGATGTTGATGTCGACTGCGAAGGCATCTACAAGGTCACCGGCGACAACTACGACATGGGCTACCAGTCCGCGAAATACATCACCGAAAAAGTCGGTGAAGCTGCCGTGATCGCTGTTCTGGACGTTCCGTCATCCGGTTCCGTCTGCCAGCTCCGCAAACAAGGCTTCTACGATTATCTCAACGAGATCGGCTACGATCAGAGCAACATCTTCGAATCCCAGGAAGATGCTTTCACCCGCGATGACGGTCTGAAAGATATGGCTGACCTGCTCGAAAAGTACGATCACATCGATGCGGTCTTCTCCATGGACGATGAAACCTCCATCGGCGCCATCCAGGCCATCACCGAAGCCGGCCGCACGGACATCAAAGCCATCACCGGCGGCGGCGGTATGCAGGAATATTTCCGCATGATCGCTGATCCGGAATACGCTGACCTCGGCCCTGC
>CADBKS010000042.1 GCA_902795255.1 uncultured Chloroflexota bacterium | reverse complement strand
GTCCAGCTGGTTCACGTTCATCTGCAGAGATGCAGGATGAACCCCCAGCTTCGCGGCATTCTCCCGCGACTTTTCAAGCACGCCCTCGGACTGGTCGATGGCTGTAACCTCCAAGCCCTCCTCCGACAGGATGCAGGCGAAAAAGCCGGGACCGTTGCCCACGTCCAGCACCTTTTTGATCATCAGCTCACATTCAAAGCCGTCCAGGATGGAGTAGCCCAGCAGCTCTCCCTCGCTGGAGACGATGTAGATGTTTGCCTTGATCACGTCCTTGAGCACTTCCGCCATCTTTTTGTAGCTGACGGTTTCCGTGTTCTGCAGCAGTTTGTTGATCATTCTCGTTTTTTCCAGTAATGGCAACATAATTGGTCCCTCCTAGGCCCTTGGATGATGTTTTTCATAAACGGCGGTAAGACGCTCCGCCGTCACATGCGTGTAGATTTGCGTGGTGGAAAGGCTCACATGGCCCAGCAGTTCCTGCCCGCTGCGGGAGTGAAAATCCGTCTTCCCCGGTGCAAAGGCGATCCGGTTTCCCTGTGCGACGGCTGAAGCATCTGCGGCTCCCGCAGCCTCGCTTTCATAGAGCTTCAGCGTTGAAAGGTTAGCGCCGAAAGCGTTCTCCATTTTTGTGCGGACCGCTGTCTCCAGCTTTAACGGATGACCCAGCTGAGCACCGGTCGGCGATGCAGTTCCCGCGCGCAGCGCGCTGATGGACGGTTCCCGGCGGATCACATTCTGCGGAGCATCCCCTGTCGGATCCGGCTCAGGGTCCCCGTTCGCCTCCGGATCCCCGACCATGGAAAGCATGGCACTGTTGGGAATGACCTGCCCGGTGTACGATTCCAATTCCTTTTTCTCCGGCTCGGTGTTCTTCTCAACGCCATCCCGGATCTTCACAGATTCATGTTTCATTTTTTGATTCTCAGTCATACGATTGTGTCTGCATGGGTGCCATCAGTTTTCCTCTTTTGGATAACGCTCCGCCTGATTCTCCAGTTTTTCCAGGTCAATCCGGACGGAATACAGCTGCATTTTTTTGAATTTCCCGCCGGAATATCCCTCTGCAAGGGCGTCCATATACGCGGAAGTCGAACATACATGATAGATAAAATCACCGCCGCTGTGATAAAAGCAGCGCTGCAGCTGCGCCTTCAGCAGATAATAAAAACAGCCAAACGGCGCGCCTCCGGTGCACCAGGTAGACAGATTGGCGTAATTTCCCGGACTGCTCATGCACCCGAGAATAAATCCGGACACCGTACCGTCCGCGTTCACCCATGCCAGCGACATCGTAGGGTCCATCGCACGCATGCGGCCCGGCATCAGGTTCGCCGGAAGCTCGGGATCCGCCTCGATGCTCCGGATCTGTTCCATGTTCAGATCGGAAAACTGCACGATCTGCTGAGGCGGCCGGAAGCGGCAGGACCAAATATTCCGCAGCAGACGGGTCCCGTGAAAATGCGAGCTGTCAAAGGAATAGGAACTGTAATTGCTTTCCGGATCTGCCCCCAGCTTCCGAAACATACGGTGCAGGATCTGCACGTCTTCCCCTTCGGCAGTGTAAGAGGCATCCAGCCAGTCCGCGCCGGCATCCCGTGCCTTTTCCACTGCCAGCTCCAGCAGCCTGGTCCCGGTACCCCTCCGGCGGATCATGGGATCGACAAACAGACTCCGCAGATCTGCCGTTCCGCCGTCATCCGATGGACCGGACAGGCGCAGTGCAGCCGCACCGCACGCCAGATTCTGAAAGACCGCGCCCAGGATGACCATCCGTTTGCCGCCGCGCGCAGCCTGCATGGCCGCATTCGGCAGCAGATACTGCGAAAAGACAGATAATTCGTTCCGCTGAATTACCCGGCAATGGATAGGATCCCCACGCGGAATCATCCTTTCATTTACCCCGTTTCGTGTGTTTCCCATTGAAGGTAAAAAAATGGTTTGGCCTTTCTGTAAAGTTCTACTGTTTTCCGGTCCGCGCGGATTTCTGTCCAGCGGGAATTGTAAGCGTTTTTATATTATAATCATAATCCTGGATTATTCATAAGATTATCCTGGATTATTCATAAGATTTTGATTTTTTGACAAAAATCCGAATAAATTCAGGATATCTTAAGAAAATTGCTTTCATCTATTAAGTGAAGCAAAGTAAAGAAAGGACTTCTGATTTGGTATAATTTTTATATCACCAAAAACAAAAACCAAAGGAGAAGCCCTATGTCTATTATAAGCGGAATTGTACTGGAAAGCAACAAAAATATACATGTAAATTTCGAAGGAGGCAAACAGCAGGAGACAAACTCCAGCAGGAGGCAAACTCTCATCCGATGGAGGTCTGCTTCTTATGAAAGAATTTTTCAATAAGTTCGGAGTAGAAAGACTGACAAAGGAAATTTTCCATACCACTGACTCCGGACATATCAGACAGCATAAGGATCATGAAAATCTCCTCCAAATGCTTTATCAAATCATGGGTGCATATTACCAGGATGATCATGCGGATGCATTGAGAAATGATCCTGCTCTAACTGCCTGTGTAGGAAAACAAACATTGGCCTCTCAACCGACATTATCCCGTTTTCATAATCGGCTGGATGAGAAGACGCTTGCTCAGTTAGAGGAAATGCTGAGGAGAATCCGCAAAATTTCCTATTCAGTCAAGATGCCGGAGCATGTACTCTTTGATTTGGATTCCACACTTTTTGCGACATTTGGCAAACAGGAAGGAGGGGCGTTTAACTTCCATTATCAGGAGAAAGGATATCATCCCTTACTCTGTTTCGACGGAATGACCGGAGACTTGCTGAAAATTGAACTCAGACCGGGAACGAAATACTGCTGTAACGGTGCTGCAGCGTTCATGAGACCGCTGATGGAGGAATACCAGAAGAACTACCCGGATATAGCCTTGTTTCTTCGAGGTGACAGCGGGTTTGCTACAGATGAACTATATAGAGTATGCGAAGACAATAGAACATCTTACGCGATACGACTGAAAGAGAATGAAGTATTGAGAAAATTGGCAAGTGAACTCGAATCTGAGTTATATGATTTGATGAAATCAAGAGAAGATGCCGTGTCCTATGCTGTTGTTTATGGTGAATTCGAGTATCAAGCCGGTTCATGGGATTATCCGAGACGTGTTGTATGCAAGATTGAGAAACCTTTTGGTCAGATGGTCCATATGTACACCTTTGTCGTTACCAATATGGATTCATCTCCTGAGGAACTGATTTCCTTTTACTGCAAACGCGGACAGATGGAAAACTTCATCAAGGAATGCAAATCCGGCTTTGACATGGATTATGTCAGCAGTTCATCACAGATTGTCAATGCCAATCGTGTTCAGATTCATGCCTTGACATACAATTTGTTCAATTTGTTCCGAAGATTGGTGTTACCTGCCAAACTGCGGAAAGATCGGATAGATACCGTAAGGCTAAAACTGATGAAAATCGCAGCCAGGATTGTTCGAAGCGCCAGATATGTTGTGTTTAAGTTGTGCGGCAGTTGTCCGTTTCAGCTCGATTTTTACGAGACATTGCACAATATTTGGCAAATAAACCCTCTGCCGGAAGTGTAAAAAAGCTGATGAACCTTGACAGTTGAATAGCTGCTTTACCATACCAAGGGGTATTCCAATACTTGATCTGAAAGTAGCTAAACTCGTAAACTGTCATTGTGATCGGGTCTTTTTTTGTGCTATTGAAGGTTTCATGAATAATTCGGGATTATTATACGTTTTTTCTGTAAAGCCGTGAAATATCTGATAAAAAACGCTCATTTGTTGACGGTTTTGACAGGGCGTATTGCGAAGACCTTTTGATCTCACAAAAAAAGGACAGTGAGAACGGTCCCCACTGTCCCTTTCTTATACGGATCGTAGATGATGCTATCCCTTGACGGACCCCAGTGCGACTCCGGCGATGATGTATTTGCTGAGCGCGAAGTAGATCACAAACAGCGGCAGGACGGAGAGCGTCAGCCCGAGGTAAACGGCACCGTATTCCACCTTGTAGATATCCCCCTTCAGCTGGGATACCATCATCGGCATTGTATAGAGGTCATTCCTGGTGAGCAGGATACTCGGCATGAACAGCTGGTTCCATGTGGCGACAAAACCGAAGATCGCCTGGGTAGCCATAGCCGGTTTCATGATCGGCAGGGCGATCTCGTTAAAGGTTCTGAATTCTCCGGCGCCATCGATACGTGCCGAATCAAGCAGCTCCATCGGGAAGCTTGCCAGCATATACTGCCGCATGAAAAATACGGTACCCGGTGCCGCGATGGAAGGAATGATCAATGCCAGGTAGTTGTTCGTCAGATGGATCTTCCACATGAACTGATAAAAACCGATGGCGGTGATCGTGCCCGGGATCATCATAACCGCCAGAATGAAACCAAAGAATGGCTTCTTCAGCTTCCATTCATAAGCGACGATCGCCCAGGCCGTCAGCGTGGAGAAATAAATCGTCAGCGCAGTACATCCTACAGCGATGATCACAGAGTTGAGGAAACCGCGGTACGGGTTGAATGTCTTGCCGGTCAGAACTTTCCAGTTGTTTTCCAGGTTCGTTGACGGAAACAGGGAAACAGCGTGCTGCTGGATCTGTTTGGTGTCCCGGGTGGAGTTGATGATCATCACATAGAATGGGAACAGGCTCAGGATCGCAAGAAAGATCAGAACGATATAAATCACTGCTTTGTAAACGGGGTTCCCGCTTCTTCTTTCCAAAGTTTTCATATTGCAGTTCTCCTTGATTATCCTCTGTGTTCAGTGCTTCTGTCCCGCATCAGATAGAAGACAACAACAGAAAGTATGGCAATGATCACGAACATGATCATACTCGCAGCAGATGCACGGTTATACAAATAGCTGCCGGAGAATGCCTGATTGTAAATGAAAACATTAGCTGTCAGGGTTGAATTGTTCGGACCGCCATTGTTGAACATCCTGGACATATCGTACATATTCAAACCGCCGATCATAGAAGTGATGAGCGTGTAAGTGAGGATCGTGCGGATATTCGGGATCGTGATCTGCCAGAAGACCTGCCGGTCATTGGCGCCGTCGATCTCTGCGGCTTCAAAAATCTCGGGGTTGATGCCCAAAACGCCGGAGATCAGGATGATCATCGTATAGCCATACCACATCCAGAATTGAATGAAAGCAATGATCCATCTGGCAGCAGTACCGTTGTTGGTAAAGTAATACGGGTCACTTCTCAAACCCCATGAAACCAGCAGATCATTTACAGGACCCTTCGGGTAACCGAACAGCGTGTTGAACAGAATTGCAACGGAAGCAGCCGTGATAATGTTCGGCATGTAGAAGACGACCTTGAAAAAGCCCTGCCCCTTGATCTGGTTCCGCTTGCTGGTGAACCAGGCGGTCAGCAAAAGGGCCAGCAGGATCTGCGGAATGAAGTTCATGACCCAGATCACGACTGTATTGGACAGAGATGTTTTGAATGTGTTGTTATTCAGGATCGCCCGGAAATTTCTCCAGATATCTTCGGTATAAATATGCCAGTTGCTGTTCCCGAGCCCTTTGCAGTCCGTGAACCCAAGGATTGCCGTGTAAATCGTCGGGTAAAGATGAAAGATCGCATAAATGATCACAAACGGCAGGCTGAAGAGATAACCGTACTTGGCATATGAGAGCTTTTTGGGTTTCTGATTCATGGGTTTGTTCTCTCCTTTCGTTTAATTCTGTTCAGGACAGACGCTGCGCTCTCTTATTGAAGGGAAAAGCAGAGCGTCCGCATCTGTCCTGAAAAAAAGGGGGAGGGACGGGCCCTCCCCCGAAACTGATCAGGGATCAGAAGTCGACTTCGACGTCGAGGTTGTCAGCAACGTTCTGCTTGAAGGCGTTGATGGCTTCTTCGCGGGAGAGGTTGCCGGCAGTGTACTGGCGGACAGCATCGCGCCACCAGGTGTTGATGGTTTCATCGTACTGGGTCATGTTGGAACCGCTGGCGTAAGCGTTGGCAGGAACGAATGCATCGAACATGTTCTGGCCGGCCAGGAAATCGAGTTCACCGTTGGACTTGGCCATGACGACGCCGGAAGCAACTGTATCTTTCGTGCCGCCTTCACCGTTCAGAGTGCCGTTCGCCCACTTGTACTGCAGGGATTCTTCGTCAGTGTCGAGGGTGATCCATTTGATGATGTCAGCAACAACTTCCTGCTTATCAGTACCGATAACGTTCTTGCCGGCCATTACCCAGGTGCCGCCCCAGAAGAAACCGACGTTGGAAGCGCAGACACCCCAGTCACCGAAGGAGCGCGGAGCGATAACATAGTTGATCAGCCATGCCGGGCCATAGAAACCGAAGACGCCCCCATCTTCTTCCATGTCAGCATACCAGGCTTCGGTCCAGTCCTGCGTATCGTGATGGTAGCCGTTGTCCTTGAGTTCCTTGGAGAGGTCGAGGAAAGCTTCGCGTTTCGGGTCGATGTTCAGCTTGCCGTCAACGATCCAGCCGGCATCGGAGCTGTTTTCAACAGCGTGCCAGATGTCGCCGTCACCGGAGACGATGGCATAACCCTTTTCCTTCAGTTCCGCAGCAGCGGCGAAGAAAGCATCCCAGGAGCCGGAACCGGCGCCGATCTTTTCAGCGACGAATTCAGGATCATCGTTGCCCCAGACATCCTTCGCGATGGAGCGGCGGTAGATGAATGCACCACCGGTAGCCTGATAGCCAAGGCCAACCAGTTTGCCATCGGACGGGCGGGTACCGATTTCGACGGTGTAGTCAGCGATATCAGCGGCATCAAGCAGGGTCGCAACATCAATGCCCAGATCTTCGTAAGCGGCAGCGTATTCAGCAGCGTCGCCCTGTGCATACTTCAGAACGAAAGCAGCTTCAGCAGCGTAGATGTCAGCTTCGCCGGCAGCAAGCATCTGGTCCAGAGCAGGCTGATAAAGACCGTCGGTGGTGGCGGTGATGGTGGTGTTGACTTCGTACTTTTCAGCCAGTTCAGGATGGGCTTCGAAATACTTATTGATCATGCCCGGGACTTCATCAGTGAAGGCCATGACGTTGATGACGGTCTTGCCGTCGGCCGATGCGCTCATAGCAAAGGACAGAACCATGCAAAGAGCAAGTGCGAGAACGATAAACTTTTTCATTTGGGATTTCCTCCTTTAAAAATTGCTAATTATACGGCATTGCCGCTAATTACCTGTCAGTGTTCCGGGCTCGGTCTGCCCGGAGCGTTTTGTTCGTGTTCGTGCACGTTTTCCGCGAAAAAAATAATTTTTTGTAAATTATTCGATTTTCGTGCTTCGTGCTCGTGCACGTTACATTATTGATTATTTTATCCGAAAATAAAAAAAAAGAGTACGTTATTTGTAATACATTTATTATGACAAATGTCATATGCATCCTGAAAAATGGTACACCTGTAACAGGTGCATGTGTACCGGGCCCAAAAACTCATCCGTGCAGACAGTTCCCTGTAATAAAAAACAGCTGACGGCTTTTTGCTGCCGTCAGCTGTTGTGATGTTCTGAAAGGGGATGCCCCGTTCAGGCGTTCCCGCTGAAGGAATTGAAATGGGCGCGTTCCTCAAAAGGTTTTTTATTCGGCAGGCCCGGCTGATCGACCGCGGTGCCGACGGGCAGAAGGCAGACCAGCTCATAGTCATCCGGCACGCCCAGGATCTGCGCCATCTGATATCCGATGCGGTCTTCGTCGGTGATATGGCCTTCGTACCAGCAGCTCTGGTACCCGAGGGCGGTGATCGCCAGCAGCATATTTTCGATGGCAGCCGCGTAATCCTGAACCGCAAAGCAGCGGTCCCGGTACGCGATGATCCGCTGTGTCAGCACGCAGATCATTGCCGGTGCCGTTGCGGCGTTCGGGAGTCCGGTCAGGGCATTCAGCCGGCTCAGGATCTCCGGATCATCCACAGCGATGAAGCTGGTGGTTTGTTTGTTGCAGCCGGAAGGCGCCGCGTATCCGGCACGCATGATGGTCTCAAGATCCTCCCGCGGTACGGGATCGGACTTGTACTTTCCCCGGTAACTGTGCCGGTTCATTATCGCATCGATCGCATTCATAATTTCCTCTCCAATAAGAACACACGTTGATATTTACATGGCAATTAGAATAGAGTGCTTCGCATGGCGCGGCCGGTTTTTTCGTGTGTTTGCATAGGCTGCTTGCCGCGCCCGGTTTTATAGCCGGGGCAGATCGGGCTGAGCTTCGCTCACCCGTCGGCCCCGTCACCCCCAATTACTGTGCCTGAGACGACAGATTTAACTATGAACCCGCGGCTCATGAAAAGAGTCTCGCGTGTTTTACCGCAGATCCCTTTTTCATCCGCAAAAGCCGGGTGGCTTTGAACTTTCAGCTTTTTCCCTGCCGGCAGCTGGCAGCAGGCAACTGGCAGCTATCTTTTTACGCTGATACTGACACAGTGGGTGCCGGTCAGTTTTTCGCTCAGCTCATCCGGCTGGTGGGTGCCGGCCCAGAGACGGTAATGGCCGGAGCCCGGGACCCGGACCCCTTCCTCATTTATGACGGTGAAGGCGTTCCGGTCCGGAATGATCTCCACGGTCATCTTCTGCCCGGCCTTCAGTGAAACACGTTTGAAGCCGCACAGGCGCAGGTTTTCCACCTCATCGGGCGATTCGAGGTCACGGATATAGAGCTGGACCACATCATCGGTGTCGCGGTCGCCGATGTTCGCGATGTCGGCGAGAACCTTTTCGCCGTCATAGTCCATGCCGTAAACGGCGGTTTTCGAATAGGTCAGCCCGTAACCGAATGGGTAAAGAACGTTATCTTTCGTATAGCGGTAAGTTCGGCCCTTCATGGAATAGTCCATGAAGTCCGGCAGTTTCGTGACCGTTTCATAGAAAGTCACCGGCAGTTTTCCGGAAGGCGATACCTTTCCGAAGAGAATATTCGCCAGTGCGGTGCCGCCGGCTTCACCGGGGTACCAGGCCTGCAGAATGGCAGCAGCCTTTTCAGCATGCGGGTTCAGGGAGCTGCCCGCGGCCAGAACGAGGATCACCGGTTTTCCGGTTTCGAGGATACGCTTCAGCAGGATGCGCTGGCTCTCCGGCAGCTCCAGCGTGAGCTTGTCGCCGCTTGCGAAGGAATTTCCGGCATCGCCTTCTTCTCCCTCGATCGTGGCATCCAGCCCCAAGCAGAGGATCGTGACATCGGCGGCTTCGGCCATGCAGACCGCTTCCGCGATCCGGTCATCCGGCTGTGCCAGGGCTTCGACCCTGTCCCGGTTCATATGGCAGCCTTCCGAATAGTACAGCTTTACCTCCCCGCCGAGCTCCCGGCGGATCCCTTCGAGGAAAGTCACCGGCGCGGAGGCCGTACCGTAGTAATTCCCGCGCAGGGCGTCGAGGGAATCCGCGTTCGGCCCGATGACGGCAACCGATTTCAGCTGCGTCTTGTCCAGCGGCAGGATCCCGCTGTTTTTGAGCAGGACCATGCTCTTTTCCGCACATTTCAGCGACAGCGCCCTGTGTTCCGGTGTGGCCACGTCGTCAAGGCCCAGGTCCTCAAAACCGCTGTTTTCGTCGAACAGCCCAAGGCGGAAGCGGGTGCGGAAAAGATGGACCGCGGCTGTACGGATCTGTTCCTCCGTGACGAGGCCTGCTTTGTACGCGTCCATCAGGTGAAGGTCATAGGTCTCTCCGCAGTTGGTGTCGCAGCCCATGGAGAGGGCGAGCGCGGCGGCGTGTTCGCCGTCCTCACATACCATGTGTCCGAGGTGGAAGTCGCGGACCGCCCAGGCATCGGAGGTGAAATAGCCGTCAAAGCCCCACTCCTTCAGCTTTCCCATCAGGGTTTCCGAGGCACAGCCGCATTCGCCGTTGATCCGGTTGTAGCAGCCCATGACTCCCTCGACTTTTCCGTCCCGGATGAGCGCCTCGAAGGCGGGCAGGTAAGTCTCGTTCAGGTCCTTTTTTGAGCAGACAGCATTGAAGCTGTGGCGGATGTTTTCCGGTCCGCTGTGCACTGCGAAGTGCTTCGCGCACGCGGCCGCCCGCATATATTCGCCGTCCCCCTGGAGCCCTTTGACAAAGGCTGTGCCCAGTGCGGAGGTCAGGTACGGGTCCTCGCCGTAGGTTTCATGACCGCGGCCCCAGCGCGGGTCCCGGAAGATGTTGATGTTCGGGGACCACATGGTGACGCCTTTATAAATATCGCGGTCACCGTGTTTTGATGCAATATTGTATTTGGCGCGGGCTTCTGTCCCGGTGACATCTGCCATCTCCCCCAGCAGTTCCGTGTCGAACATTGCTGCCAGCGCGATCGCCTGCGGAAACATCGTCGCAGTCCCGGCCCGGGCGACCCCGTGCAGCGCTTCATTCCACCAGTTATAGGCCGGGATCCCGAGCCTTTCGATCGCCGGAGACTGAAAGTGCAGCTGCGATGCTGCCTCTTCGACGGTCATCTTTGCCACAAGCGCTTCCGCCTGTTCGAGTGCTTTATCCATCTTCTTTGTCATAAACTTCCCCCTGATAAGGTGATGTTTCTTACATCATACCATAAGTTTTTTCTGTGAACGGGAAGCTGGATCAAGTGTGAAGTGGGAAATGTGAAGAGTGAAGTTAAATAGGTGTCGCTCCGCGAAGATTTATAATACTTGCTCGTGGCTCGGGCGGAGCGGTACACATGCACCTGATACAGGTGTACCAATTCTGGTACACCTGTATCAGGTGCATGTGTACCTTTTTGTTGTGTTCAGAGGAAAGCTGGAAGAAGTGTGAAGAGCGAAGTTTGAAGAGTGAAGTTAAATAAGGTGACGCTTCGCGTCTTTAATAAAACACACAGGCACCCTAACAGGCGCCTGTGTGTTTTGATTGCCGGTCCGATTTTTCCGGACTTTTTTACGGGTTTACCGTGAATGTATAGAGGGTCTTGCTGCCGGCTACGATCGCGAAGGTCATGGAGTCATAATAGCTCTCCTGCGTGACGTTGACCGTGAAGGTGAGGGTGCTGTTACGGTCAACACTGTACGGCAGGTCCCAGAGTGTCCGGCGCGGATCCGTGAGCAGGTAGCAGCCGGAGATGCATTTGATATCAATGTTGGATTTGGACCAGCTTTCGGCGGTGGTGTTGCGGATCTCCCAGGTGAGGTCCACCGTGCCGTCCCAGCAGGAACGCCGGCTGACTTTCACATTGGGGTTCGGATCATACGGCGGGTAATAGGGCTGCGGATCGTAGGGCGGATAATACGGCTGGGGATTATACGGCGGATAGTATGGCTGCGGATTCACGGGCTGCGGGTTGGTCGGGTCATTCAGACAGATCGGCTGGACCCAGCGGCCGGTGGACGGATCGTAATACGGCTGCGGGCAGACGAAAGGCTGCTGGGTCGGATCCGGCTGCTGGGGATAGGGATAGCCGGGATTATAATACGGCGGATAAGACGGGGTGTCCCCTCCGCCGATCGGGTAAAGCCCGACCTGCGCGGATACGGCAGCGGCAGCGGTCAGAAAGACCAGAACGGCAAATGTGATCAGGATCAGCTTTTTCATAAGGTTTCTCTCCTTTTTCCATTCATTTCTGTATTATAAACGCCCCTTCTCCCTGAATAGTTCCAGTGGGAAAAATCAATTTATCATTTGGTCTGCATCCTGTCGCTGCATACGGATGCGTGAAGATTGTATTGGACCCTTTTCGGCTTTGCATGAGAACGAATGTGCCTCCGGGGAACACATCTTCGGCGCCGTCGGAGCGAAGCTCCTGCTCCGAATAGAATCGGGCAAAGCCCGTACCTTACGGAGCAGACCCGTCCGGCCCCTCCGGCACTGCGGCCCGAGTCCGCCGCTGATTGCGGGTAAGTCGAATTAACAGCAATGGGTATACAAAATCCGGATCAGGCATATAAAATTTTTTGGGGTGCCGGGGGCAACGGGCGGCTTTAGCCGGCCCGTGCCCCCGGCTGATAAAACCGGGCGCGGCAGGTCACTTATGCAAACACACGAACGATCGTGCCGCGACCTGCCCGCCCGGTGATTCTTTTCACTTCCGATTGCAATGTGATCCAAAACCGCAGCTCTGCTCACAACCAACAAAAAAGCGGCGGTTCCGCCGCTTTTATATTGGTATTCTTTATTTCAGACATCTCATCGCGTTGAGGATCGCGATCACCGTCACCCCTACGTCTCCGAAAACCGCCATCCACATATTCGCCTGTCCGAAAGCGGCCAGCACCAGCACCAGCAGCTTGACACCGATCGCGAAGACGATATTCTGCCGGACGATCCCTACGGTCTTCCGCGCGATGGCGATCGCCCTGACGATATCGGAAGGCCGGTCGTTCATCAGCACGATGTCCGCTGCCTCGATCGCCGCATCCGAACCCATCGCGCCCATGGCGATCCCGACGTCCGCGCGGGTCAGGACCGGCGCGTCATTGATCCCGTCTCCGGCGAAGGCCAGCTTTTCCTTCCCGCGGCATTCCGAGAGCAGTTTTTCGACGATCTCGACCTTGTTGAGCGGCATCAGTTCGGAGTAATGTTCATCCAGACCGATCTCGCGGGCGACATCGGCAGCGACCGCTTCCTTATCTCCGGTGAGCATCACGGTCCTGCGGATCCCCTGTGCTTTCAGTCCGCGGATCGCTTCGGCGGAATCCGGTTTGATGGTGTCGGAGATCACGATGTGCCCGGCGTAAAGTGAGTCGACCGCTACGTGGATGACCGTGCCGTTCAGGTGGCATTCGTGGGCATTGATGCCGTTGTCTTCCATCAGCTTCATGTTGCCGACCAGCACGTGCTTCCCGTCCACGACTGAGATCAGCCCTTTGCCGGAAAATTCCTCATTGGCCGTCACGCGGGTGAGGTCGCGTTCTTTTCCGTAGGCGGCATGGATCGACTGGGCGATCGGATGGGTGGAATAGGCTTCAGCCAGGGCCGCGTATTCGAGCAGTTCCGCTTCGGAAATGAGGTCCGGGTGAACCGCCGTCACGGAGAATGTGCCGTTGGTCAGCGTTCCGGTCTTGTCAAATACGATCGTGCGCACATCAGCCAGCACCTCCAGATAGTTGGAGCCCTTGACGAGGATCCCTTTGCGGGAGGCACCCCCGATCCCGCCGAAGAAGGACAGCGGAATGGAGATGACCAGCGCGCAGGGGCAGGAGACCACCAGGAAGATCAGCGCCCGGTTGATCCATTCGGACCATGCTCCATGGAAAAACAGGGGCGGGACGATGGCTAGCAGCAGGGCGGAGATCACGACGGCCGGGGTATAGACCGCCGCAAACCGGGTGATGAAATTTTCGGAACGGGATTTTTTGTCGGAGGCGTTTTCCACCAGCTCCAGAATGCGGGCGACGGTGGATTCTCCGAACGGTTTCGTTACACGGACCTTCAGCAAACCGTTCAGGTTGACGGATCCGCTGTAGATCTCTTCATCCGGGCCGATCCCGCGTGGGACGGATTCTCCGGTCAGCGCGGCGGTGTCCAGACGGGACTCCCCTTCGATAACGACACCGTCGAGCGGTACCCGTTCACCGGGCTTGACCAGGATGAGGTCCCCGATCTCCACTTCGTCCGGGTCAACTTCCTCAACGCCGTCATCGGTGACTTTGTTGGCATACTCCGGGCACATGTCCATCATGGCAGCGATGGAATCGCGCGATTTCCCGACGGCGTAGTCTTCGAAAAGTTCACCGATCTGGTAGAAAAGCATGACCGCAACGGCTTCCTTGAAATCCCGCAGACAGATGGCGCCGATGGTTGCGATGCACATCAGAAAGTTTTCATCGAAAACCTGCCCGTTCCGGATATTCCGCGCGGCCTTCATCAGGACCTTGCGGCCGATGATGAGATAGGATGCAAGATACAGAACCGCCTGCAGGATCTCCGCGGTTTGCTCCGGAAAGACCTTTTTAAACGGAAAGACCAGTGCGAACAGATAGATCCCCGCGCTGATCAGGATCGTCTTCAGTTTATTCTTCTGCCCTTTGCTCATGGACCAGTCCTTTTCTGTACAGCAGCCGGCTTATCGGAAGCCGGCTGACTGTAAAATATTCTGAATGGTTTAGAGAATGACCTCTACTTCGGCGTCCACCTTTTTGCAGGCCTTTACGACTTCCTTCATCAGTGCGTCGAAATCGGCCGTGTCGGACTCGATCGTCAATTTCTGCATCATAAAGTTCACCCGGGCATCCTTCACTTCGGGGAGATTTTTGATGTTTGCTTCCATTTTTGCGGCGCAGTTCGCGCAATCCAGATCCTTCATTTTGTAAACCTTTTTCATGATGCACTCCTATTCTGTAATATGTTCCATTCCCATGGCGAAGATCGTTTTCACATGGTCATCGGCCAGGGCATAATAGACGATTTTTCCGTCCCGGCGGGATTTGATCAGACGGGACTGTTTCAAGATCCTCAGCTGATGGGAGACTGCGGACTGGGTGGCACCAAGGCACGCCGTGATGTCGCAGACACACATTTCGCCGCCGATCAGCAGGGAAAGGATCCGGATGCGGGTGGTATCGCTGAAATTTTTGAACAGGTCCGCCAGATCCGCCAGCAGCTCCTCATCCGGCTGGGCCGCCACGGCTGCCCGGACCACGTCCCCGTGGATCACATTTTCCGCACAAATCTCGATGTTTTCTTCTTCGTTTTTCATATTAACCTCTCAACATATGAACAACTATTCATATTTTAGCATGATAACAGAATATGTCAAGGGGTTTTCAGGATTCAGTGCACTTCGTACAGTTTGAAGTGTGAAGGGTGAAGAGTGAAGTTAAAGGGACGGTTTTCAGACGCGGCTGCCAATTATCGTGAATTGATATCTGTCGGGGTCATGCTGAAGGATCAGCCCGATGTCTTTGGTCTTTCCGTTTTTCGTTACGGGAACGGTTATCACATCATTCAGAAAATTATCAAGAAACAGGGAAGCGGCTTTTTCCCGATTCGGGAGAAAGCATAATAAAGCGGCCAACTCTTTTTGTGTAAATGTTGCTATTCTTTCATCTTTCATTTTGATCAGATGAACGCTCACAAAATGCTTAAAATCCGGTTCCAGTTGAAGGAAAAAGATCGAATTATTTGAATATTGCGCAAATAAAGCCGGCGTTTTTTCGACTTCTCCTATATTGATTTCGGTAATTTTCAATTCATTCGGTTCCAGATATTGAAGATTCCAGTTCATATTGAACAGAAACGTTTCCGCGTTGAACAATTCATCAAAACTGTTTGCTATTGGAACGGTTTGGTGTCTTGAAGAATAGTTGTAATCATTGATTTTTGATTCGAGTTTTGTTATGGGGATCGATATCGCAACCTCCCAGCCATTTGTTATCTGGTGCTGTTCACTGATGATTCCCTTGCCTGAATATGGGACCGTCCGCATCATATTGGCGATCATCATCTGAATTTCAAACGGAGACATATCAATCAGAGAACCAACAGCCATTACATAGCTTTTTACGTGAGTTTCAAGTTCGGTTTTTCTCTTCGCTGTCGATGCAAAAAGTCCGGAACTGAGTTCTGTTCTTATGTTTATATCTGTTATGTGCCCCAGATGATTAGCCCGGGCGGTGATTATCGTATTATTTACTTTTGCTTTATAATATTGTTCGGTTATCGATACATCCATATAGCATCGCATCAAGTCGTTGAAGTTTTGTTTAAAACTGGATAACCGATATCTCATGAATGTATTTCCTGTAAATTTACCCGGTAAAAGCCATGATTCAGCATTTGAACCATTGATCCATATCCGACGGCTTGGTCCGAACAAAAAATGATTTATTCAAAAACATAAATTTATGGTTAAATTATAACATGTTTGATGTTTCGGATGATCTGTACGCTTTATTGGAAGTCTCGCCTCTGGCAACGCAGGCGGAAATTAAGACTGCATACCGTGCGGCTGCAAAGAAATATCATCCGGATGTATATCACGGCCCGGATGCACAGCAGAGATTTCAGAAAATCAACGCTGCTTATGATGTGCTGAAAGACCCGATACAGCGAGCATCGTATGACTCCTTCTTGGGTTCATTGAATTCGAGTAAAGCCGGACATCCTGGAAATAATCACGATGATACTTACGACAGAACAACAGGTGGAGGTGTTACCTTCGATCCGGTTGATATCGATCATAACTTGTATACCGAACTTGACCTTCCGCTATATGCATCCCCAGAAGAAATCAAAAAAGCATTTATGGATCTGTCCGAAAAATATGATCCGAATAAGAGCCTTGTTCCCAACGCCAGGGAAAAGATACGAAAAATAACATTGGCTTATCAGATCCTTTCTGATTCGATAATGAAGGAGAGATATGATTTTCTTCTAAAGGTTCTGCTAAAACATAACCCAAAAAGTGAACCAAAGAATGACTCGTACAGTTATCAGGATAATTCTTATGCAAGAAAGACATCTTCATCGCAACAGAATACTTCGGCGAATTCAGCTTCGTACAATAATACACCGCAAGGGGCTAATGCGGAAAAAGCTGCTACCTATAGATCGGCAACAGAAAAGTCCTATTATTATGATTCTGATAGCAATAAAAGCCAGGACACATATGATCAAACAGTATATAATTCAGGGCTTTCAAGGAAGTCTTCAGATGGGTGTGCGGCTTTTCTATTGTTCGTTTTATTATTTTTAGTTTTTTTAGGAATATTGCAAAGCTGTTCTACAGGCAACTCTTCAACATCTGCATATAAAAGATCATCAAGCAATACATCCAGTTTTGTTAGAAAAACATCAACGCCTGTAAATAGCGGATCTTCCACGACTTATTCAGGTTCCGTTAGAAAAACACCGACGCCAACTAAAAAAAATACTCCTTTATCAGGTGGATCGGCCTATTTTATTGAGCATAACGTAAATATCTCAGTGGGACAGGATTATAAACTGAACTTTTATATTCCGAATAATAACCATAAATACACTTATACTTATAAAAACTCCGAAATATTGGTAAAGAGAGACGGATCAAATTCAAGTTTTATTATTACAGGTATGAAGGAAGGCGAATTTTATTTGTCTTTTAAAGATGAATCAGGAAATATAGTAGATCGTTGTATTATAACGGTAAATAATTCTTCGCAATCTTCCTCAAAACAGCCCACCCCGACTGTATTCAATAAAAATAATTCGGAAACTTGGGCTTTTGATAAAACAAGTTTAAAAGTTGCACTAGGGCAAAGTGTTGAAATTAAATTTATAACTAAGCCACATACTGCTTATTCTTTTTCGTTGAGTAATCCAAATATTATTGAAGTTGAACAAAAAAAGGAAAAAACATTAACTGTTACCGGGGTGCGCACAGGAATTTCTGAAATCTATTTGAAAGAGTCTTCCGGGGTAATTGTTGCGGTATGCACTGTATCTGTAAGCTATAGTTCGAAAAATAGTCCCAAAATGCCGACACCTGCACCTACTTTGCAGATCATCAATACAGCAGATTCAAAAAGTGTCAGTGTGATAACGTCTACACCGACTCCGGTTCCAAAGGACAAATGGGCTTTTGAAAAATCTGATATTAATTTAGGAATTAATCAAAGTGTTGAATTAGATTTTATAGTTCCGCAAAATGCTGCTTACAGTTTTTCGCTGAGTAAATCAGGTATTGTTAGAATTGGACAGAAAGATTATAATACGCTGTTTGTCACAGGTTTGAAAGTAGGAATGACCAAATTATATATAACAAGTCGTTCCGGTTTAGTTACCGCAGTATGTAATGTATATGTACATAGAAATTTTATTACTGATAAAAAAACGCCAACACCTTTGCCGGGCAGTGTAAAAATGCCAACGCCTCTTCCGCATAAAGTCGGTGGATATACTGAAAATGAGCTTATAGAAAACGGGCATGTCGCGGTTCGAAATCCTGACGGGACGATACGCTATCCGGGATTCTACCAGGCGCCGAACGGTAATTATTATCCGACCGGGAATTGATTTTCAGTTATATTGCGACAAAAGATTGTTGTTCAGCCGGTTATTTGAATCAAAAATGGTAACGTAAATACTGTCACTTTTCCTGTCTAATACGGATCGGATCCCGTTCTTGTTGTACATCTCAAGGTTTTTGATGGCTTCAATATCTTCCGGAAGCAGGACGGTATGTATGAACAGGACCGATATATATGCTTTGATGAATTCCTCAAGCCTGCGCGCTAGTTCTTCTCTTGTTTCACAGTCAGTAAGGGTATCAATAAAGGTAGTAAAAGCGGTTTGTTCCCTGTTAGGAACCATTTTGATCACGGTGTGGCCTGTTTGAATCAGGTTGTAAACTTCTCCGTTCTGAAAATCAACGGCAGTTTTAGCCTCGTCGACATGAAGACCAAAACTTTCCAGATTGCCGCAAATCATCTCCACCACCGGGTTGGGATATGTTTTCTTTCTTCTGATATTCTTAAATAACATGTAGTTCCTGCCTTTTTCAGCTGTTTTCGGATGATTCATCAGAATATTTGTGTTTTGATGCCTGAAACGGCTCCTTTGCTGTAATATTGTGAAATGCCGGAACGGATGTGTTGTGAAGACACCGACGGCGCTGGAAGAAACTGTCCCGTCAGGCATGGACAGCGCTCAGTCAGTTTTTCAGACTGAGGATCTCGTTCGGAGTGAAGGTTGGGATGTCAAAGGATTGAAAATCTTTTCCGTTCCGGGTCGCGATCCCGTCGCATTTGTTTGATACGGCGCAGACAGCGAGGAGGCAGTCTTCAAAATCCTTCGCTTTCATCAGAAAGGCTTTGTTGACATCCTCGTTGGTAACTGTCAGGATCCTGACGATCTTGAGAATGTTTCCCAGGGCTTTATAGGCCTCATCCGTGCTTCCGAGCGCTTTCCGGACCAGATAGAAAATATCCGTGGCAGTGGAGGCGGAAATAAAACCGTGGATCTTTCTTTCTTCACACAGCTTCAGAATCTGCGCGGACTGTTCAAAAAAGGGCTCCCGTTCCAGCAGCACATCCAGGATGATATTGGTATCAATCATCAGACGCATATCGTGAGATCCTTTCTTCCGTCAGGGTTTCCCGGTCTGCGGTTTCCGGCACCTTTCCCTTCAGGATCCCGGAGATAGCGTCCACCGCTGAGACATTCGGATCAACAAGCCGTGCAACGACTTTCCCGTTTTTAGTGATCCAGATGTCCTGTTCCGAAACGAGGGAAAGAAAATAACCGAAATTTGTTTTGAACTCTGTAGCCGTGACTTCCATTATCCGAGCCTCCTTTTTCATTTTCGTTAATTATAGCCGAAATATTGCTGAAATATATGAAAAATCGTGCGAAATTTATATAAATTATAAAAAAATCGAACTATAGTATACCCTCGTCCGACAGGGACCGGTTTTCCGTGTCGGACAGCTGGTGCCGGGCGGGCGAATATGCTGACGGAACGGATGCCGGTCAAACGGGACGCTGCCGGGGAACGGAGTACTGTCCTGCCGGCGGATGGTGAGTGTGCTTATCGTCCGGTTGTCAGGGTCTGAATGTGAAAATTGCGTTCCGGCACACAGGGTAAAAAAATTGGCAGCAGGGTATCATGTTCAGCGAGAACAAATTACGGAGAAAGAATAATGAATGCGATTGAACAATTACTTGATTTGAAGGCTGTGCTTGTGCGGGATACGACGGAAGAAAACCTTTTTGCATTCAGTATTGCGCTTCTGGATGCGCCATTATTTATTCCCTGCGAGTTTCAGGCGGGTGAACATGATCCTGATTTTTCGGATATCACCCAATTCAAACAGGGAACTGTACTGGCATGGAAACCTGATTTCAAGCCGGTAACGGCTGAACTTGCGGGAAAAACCTGGCTTCGGGTCTATGCGGAGAAAAGCTCCATGCCGGAGCAGTATAAAACCGGCTGCATCCAAACAGACGGACGGTCTGCTATTAACCTGGCGCATGAGTACAGCGGCATTGACGGGCTGATTCTTGATCCTGAAGGAAGGTTTATTCCCGTCCCGCTGGAATACCTGGACGAAGTAATTCAAATCATTGACGGTCATAAAGGAGAAAAAATGAGTGACAATAAAGTGCCCGATGAAGCTGCGGAAGATCCCGGAGCTATTGATGAAGCATATAATGATGCACGTGAAACTGAGGATGACAAATTTGCCGAAACCTTGAACCTTGATTCCCTTGAAATTACGGATATCGTCGGGCTGAAAGACGGATTTATCATCCGATGGGGGGCGCCTGAATTCGGATTCGGAGAGTACACGATCCGTACGAAAGTGAAGCGGAACGAATTCGGCTTTGCTGAAGATGATATCCTGATCGAAGGCGACAGCGAATGGATGGATGATAATGAGAATAAGATTTTTCTGAAAGCGCTGTTTGATAAGCTGCTGGAGAAGATCAACATCATTAACTGACGGAAGGGGGGCCTGTCTCCTGTTGTCCGGTTCCGAAAGTAAGATGCCTCTCGGTTAGCTCTCTCAGGGGACAGTCCCTTCAAGGGACTGTCCCACGGAATGCCTCCACGGCATGTCCCGCGGCCGGTCCCGGTGCATGCCGGTCCGAAATTTTTTCCCCTTTGGTTTTTTCCTGAAAATCCGGAAACGGATTAGAATAGAAATATCCATTTCTAACAGGAGGCACATATGAGCCGGGATGAGAAAAGTGTCGTCCGGCTGCCGGAGAAGCTCGGGTTTATGAGTTTCTCAGCGTCGACCAATATCGTTTTTAATTTTAAGAGCACTTATTATAAATTTTTCCTGACCAGCATTCTGCTGATCAACCCGGTCGCCGCCTCAAACATGGCCCTGATCGGTACGCTGTGGGATATTCTCAACGACCCGCTGATCGGAGTCTGGGCGAACAACGTGCGCTTCAGATCCGGAGAAAGGGTCCGCCCGTGGCTGAAATGGATGGCAATCCCTTACGCCGTCGGTATGGTGCTGCTGTTTACCGACTTCAAAGTCCCGGAGCGCTGGGACATCATCCTCGGGCTGCTGTGCTTTTT
>CADBKS010000041.1 GCA_902795255.1 uncultured Chloroflexota bacterium | reverse complement strand
ATACAGCACATATTCAGGTCCGGCAGCATGCTCCCGATAAGCATTATGCTAAAGCTCTTCGGCTCCACCTGCTTAGCAGGTGGTTTTCTCTACCATGAACAACAAAAAACGGACCGTCTGAGACGGTCCGTTTTTGTTCTTTCACGGTTTATTTTTTCGGCTCGGGGAGGACGACTTTGATGTGCAGTTCCTCAAGCTGGCCGGGCATGGTCGGCGAAGGAGCCCCTGCCATCACATCGCGGCCGGCCGTGTTCTTCGGGAAGGCAATGACTTCACGGATGTTCGGTTCATCCGCCAGCAGCATGACCAGGCGGTCAACACCCGGAGCGATGCCGCCGTGCGGGGGTGCACCGTATTCAAATGCATCCATGATCTGATGGAAGCGTTCGCGCGCGACTTCCATGGACATGCCGATAATGGAGAAGACCTTCTCCTGAAGAGCACGTTCATGAATTCTCAGCGAACCGGAGGCCAGTTCATAGTTGTTCAGGACCATATCGTACTGGTTCCCGCGGACCTTGCCGGGATCGGTATCGAGGAGATCGAAATCCTCATCGACCGGGCGGGTAAACGGATGATGCGTCGCATCCCAGCGGTTCTCATCTTCATTCCACTCAAACAGCGGGAAGTCCACGATCCAGCAGAACGCGAGTTTGTTGTTGTCGCGGAGCCCGAGGCGGTCGCCCATCAGGACACGCAGGCGGGCGAGGGAATCGTAAACGACAGCTTTCTTATCGGCAACGAAGAGCAGCAGGTCGCCGTTTTCGGCTTCCATCCGGGTCATCAGTTCGGCCCATTTTTCATCACCGATGAACTTGCGCATCGGGCTGCTGACTTCACCCTTCGGGCTGATCTTGACGTAAGCCAGACCGTGCGCGCCCCAGAGCTTGACCTGTTCGGTCAGCTCATCGAGCTGTTTGCGGGAATATTCACCGGCACCCTTCGCATTGATGCCGCGGACACTGCCGCCGTCTTTGATGGCGTTTTCGAAAACGGAAAAACCGCAGTCCGCAGCCCAGTCACCCACATTGACCAGTTCCAGACCGAAGCGCATATCCGGCGCGTCCTTACCGAAACGGTCCATGGCTTCCTGGTAGGTCAGTTTCGGCCAGGGGTGGAACATGACCTGCTTCTGCGGGGTGACGGTCTCGACCATCTTGTTGAACATCTCTTCCATCAGGTCAAGGATGTCATCACGCTGGCAGAAGGACATTTCCATATCCAGCTGGGTGAATTCAGGCTGGCGGTCACCGCGCGGGTCTTCATCGCGGAAACAGCGGGCGATCTGGAAATATTTTTCCACGCCTGCGACCTGCAGCAGCTGCTTGAGCTGCTGGGGGCTCTGCGGCAGGGCCCAGACTTCACCGGGGTAGATCCGGGACGGGACGATATAGTCGCGGGCGCCTTCCGGGGTCGTTTTAAACAGGATCGGGGTCTCGATCTCAAGGAAACCCTTGTCATCCAGATAATCACGCATGAATTTAATGATCCGGTGGCGAAGGATCAGGTTATCGCGCATCTTTTCCCTGCGGAGGTCAAGGAAACGGTACTTCAGACGCAGCTGTTCATCGACTTTCTCGTCGGGATTATTGATGGAAAACGGCAGGACTTTGCAGGTGTTGAGCACCTTGATGGTCTGCGCGGGAACTTCGATCTCCCCGGTGGCAAGGTTCGGGTTGGGCGTTCCCTCGCGGAGCCGTACGACACCCGTCACCTGCAGGACCCATTCAAAACGGATGCTCTGGCAGAGTTCGGACATGTTTTCATCTTCCGGATTGATCACGATCTGGGTCAGACCGTAGCGGTCCCGCAGATCCACAAAATACACACCGCCATGATTTCGATAACGATGGACCCAGCCGGCCAGGGTAACGGTTTTTCCGGCATCGGAGGCTCGAAGCTCTCCACAAGTATGCGTCTTATACATATTTATCCGCCTTTACTGCTGCAATTCTATGACTTTTCATGAAAAGTCAATCCACTATTATACTCTTTTTTGCCTCAATAAACAACGTTTACCGTCACGTCTACGGTACAGAAAACCTCATATCCGCGGACGATCCCCATCGTCATGGTGTAAACGCCCTGTGTATCCGGGACGACCGCGTCAAAGAGGTAGGTCAGCGTTGTTCCCGGAGCAACATCATTCGGCAGATCATGGCGGATCTGGTCCTTCCGCTTCAGCATGTTCTCGCCGTCGATGAACGCAACGTCAAAATCATCCGTATCCCAGGTCACACCGGAATCATTCCGGACCCGGAACGAGAAATCCGCCTCTTCGCCCGGACCGAAAGAAGTGCGGTAAGCCGGGTCAACGGAGAGCAGTGTACACCCTGTATTCACGGGTGTCACGTCCGGGGCCACGGTCGAGAGATTGTTATTGTTCCCGACGACGATCCTTGCCCAGATCGCGTCATTCTCCGAATTGGCGGTCCCAAACATGGTTCCGGCAGGGCTGCGCAGTTTCCAGTTGCTCTGGAAAACCCCGTAAGCCCGGGGAGCAGTCAGATCCACACCGACATCGATCGTCTCTCCGGGAGCCACGACCGACGGCAGATTGACCGCGAGGTTGTCCCCCATGGAATCTCCGCTGTAGAACACCAGCTGATAGCCCGCGGTCCATGTGCAGGAGCCGGCGTTCTGGATCCGCCAGATCTTCCGGAAAACCTGGCCCGGTGACATCTGCGTATCATCCGGGATCGTTACGTCTTCAAGAAAACGCACGCGGTCGCACACCGTATTGACCGGCTGCGCATAAAGGGGTGTGGCGTAAGTCACCTCCGTCGGCTGCAGATAGCTCGGGATATCCAGGACGATCGGCGTGAAAGTCGGAAGCGCGGTAGGGATCGGGGTCGGGGAACTGACTACAGGATGAATGATCAGTCCGGTATCCTGCGGTTCAGCGGTCTCAATGACCGGGCGGATCAGCAGGCCTTCCGGGCTGCCTGCGGTTTCTGTTTCGTGTGCCTGAGCGGTAAGCGTCTGCTGTGCGTACATCTGGACCTGTTCATAGGTCAGGTCTCCGAATTCTCCGGGCACCAGTGCGGAGCACCCGCCCAGCATCAAAATTCCAATGATCAGTAAAAATGCTCTTTTTTTCATCGTTTCCTCCGTGATCATACCGGGTTAACGAATTCAGAACAAAGAAAGTTGCGATGCCTCTCCGCTTTCCGGCTGTTCGGCAGCAGCGGGTTTTTCCTCCGCTTTTTCTTCCGGCACTTCGGCAGGTTTCGGTTCGATCCGTTCTTTTGCCTGCTGCAGATAAGCCGGGAGCAGGGTGAAATCATGCTCGATCGCCGCGCGCAGGCTGGGCTGATGAAGCGCGGCCGCCGGATGGAACATCGGGACGATCAGCCGGTCGTTCACCCACTGCCCCTGCCCGTGGATCGCGCTGATGCGCTGCAGCGGGAAATAACGGGCCATGGAAAAACGTCCGAGCGTGACGATCACCAGCGGGTTGATCAGCTCGATCTGCCGGTCCAGATACCTCGCGCAGGCAGAAAGCTCTTCCGGCAGCGGGTCCCGGTTTGAAGGCGGACGGCATTTCACCACATTCGTGATAAAAACCTCCTGCCGTTTGACCTGAGCCATCGCCAGCAGCTGGTTCAGAAAATTTCCGGCCTGACCGACAAACGGCCTCCCGGTCGCGTTTTCATTTGCCCCCGGACCTTCCCCGATAAAAAGGATCTTCGTACGGACATTTCCCTCACCGGGAACTGCCTTATCGCGGGTCAGATGAAGCATACAGTTCCGACAAACGGCGATCTCCGCAGCCAGTTCATTCATTTGATCCAAAAGTTTACTCATTAAGATCTCCCGTTCATCAATTTTTCATAACGATCCGGATCCAGGTTCATCAGGATGGCATCCTCGTGGTTGTCCTGGTAATACTGTTTCCGGACGCCTTCCGCGTGATAACCGGCCTTTTCATACAAATGGATCGCCGGAGCATTTCCGGCGCGCACTTCAAGGAAAGAGACCCTGGCCCCGCCGTCATAGCAGACTTTCAGGCCGTGCATCAGCAGATCCCGGCCGATGCCCCGGCAGCGGGCCGCGGAATCGACGGCAAAGTTCGCCAGATGCGCCTCGTCAATGATCAGCCAGAAAACAATAAAGCCCAGGATCCGGCCGGTTTCATCAGCCGCGACAAACGGGCGGCTGCTTTCGTTTTTTTCAACCTCAAAATGATAAGACCGTTCCGGCCAGTAGAGGACCGCAGAAGCCTTATCGATTTCGAAAACGCGGGGGATATCCGCTGAGGTCATCGGACGGATCGTGACGGCCGCCATCATTTATCCGGGGATCGGTTCATGGGTGTGCAGATAGATCGGCGAAAGGGACGAGACCGGCGGATAGCCGCCTTTTTCAAAGATCTTCCATCCCAGTTCGGCCAGGTACCCTGCCCGGCGGAGGCTTGCGGAAGGAGCCGACATTTTGATATTTTTGTTTTTGCGGAACACCGAACGCATATCGGCATCAAATTCACCGGTCAGGATCGTCGGTTCCGTGATCTTCTCACTCAGTGTCTCCGGCGTATAGATCTCGACAGTTCCGTCGCTGGTCCAGCGGCCCCTGCGGATCTCGTAAAAGGATGCGGCCAGTTTGCCGCGGCCGGCCTGCAGAAAGGCACACAGCGGCATTTCCGCAAGCGGCTGCTGCACCGCCTCGACATCCAGCGTCGGGACACCGATCACGGGGATCCCGAGCCCGAGCGACATGCCTTTCGCGAAAGAAAGCCCGACGCGCAGGCTGGTGAAAGACCCGGGCCCCAGCGCAGCTGCCACCGCTTTCAGCTTCTTTTTATCGATTTCCAGATCGGAAAGCATCTCGTTGACCGCTGGCGCCAGTGAAACCGTGTGCCGGTTCGGACTGGTCCAGCTGCTTTCTGCCAAAATCTCAACGCCGTTATATACGGCAATTCCCAGACGGGCGGTCGATGTGTCGATTGCAAGGATCATATCAGTTTTCAAACTCCAAAACACAGCCGGCGGAATTCAGCAGCCAGATCCAGATAACGCTTTCCTGCAGGTTTCAGCGTAAAACTGCGAACTTCGTCGGATATATACTTCATCCGGATCCAGAGCCGGTCCTGCGGAAGGATCTGTTCGATCTGTTCCGCCCATTCGATAAGCATCGGACCTTTCTGCAGCATCCGGTCAAAATCAAGTTCCTCGGCCTCCCAGAGGCTGCCGATGCGGTAGGCATCCATATGGAAAAGGACCCTGCCGTCATAGCGGTAATATTCATTGACCAGCACGAAGGTCGGGCTCGTTACCGGATCCGTCGACCCCCAGCCCTTTGCCACACCGCTGATCAGGGTGGTTTTTCCGGCACCCAGGTCCCCGGTCAGTCCGATCAGGTCTCCCGGACGCAGCAGACTTCCCAGCCGCATTCCGAACCGGCGCGTCTGATCCGCGCTCCGGCTGATGCATTCGACAGTGTTTGGATCCAAAATAGGCATAACATTCTACCTTAGCGAATTATGATTCCTGAGGGATCTGAGGTGTGCTCCTGACCGGACTTCCTTTGATCCGCCGGGAAAGATCCCTGCGGGAAAGAAAGATCTTATGTCCGCACGTCAGGCATTCCAGACCGATATCCGCCCCGATGCGGACCACCTTCCATTCATGTCCGCCGCACGGATGCGCTTTCCGCAAAGTGATCAGGTCATTTACCTCAATATTTTCCATCATCATAATTATATAACATTTTGAAAATCAGACACGCCACCCCGTAATACAATTAGTTGTATTAACCGCTTATGAATTCGCTCCGACGTCGGAAGCGGATTATAATCATAAGGGAATTTGACAAAAACCCATTTTTCTAAGGCAGTTCTAAGGTTGAGTTGGTAAGATACATGAGTGAAGGGGAGATTTGCCCTCGGCGTACAACTGCTTTTTAGAGTTTTCTCCTGACGTCAGGGCAAAAGTGCAGCCATCTCTCCTTCACTTTTTTTAATTCAGAGCGCAAACCGGGATCATCCATATGATTCGGAGAAAAATGAAAACCCGTCACATAAGCAGACTATTCCTTTTCCTGATCATCCTGACCTTCTTCGCCGCTGGGTGCTCCCGCAGCACAACACAGGAAACAGCCCGCATTCAGACGCTGCCGGCCACGATCGGATCCATTCGGAAAGTCATCACCTTTGTGGGCAACGTCACCCCTGCGCAGACCGCTGTCCTCACGTGGCAGACCAGCGGGGTGATCCGTTCCGTCGGGGTCAGCCTGGGAGATACGGTCACGCAGGGCCAGCTGATCGCGGATCTGGAGCCTGACAGCCTTCCGGCGTCCGTCATCAGTGCGGAAGTCCCGCTCCTGGAGGCAATGGATCAGCTGGAAGAGCTCCGTTCCTCCGAAACACCGAAGGCTGAGGCGTACAAAAACCTCAAAGACAAAGAATCCGCCCTGCAGGATGCCGAATCCTATCAGGAATCCCTCAAATATCCGCATGCCACTGCCGGCGATATCGCCTACTGGGCACAGCAGACCGAGATCCAGCGGCAAAACTATGAAGACGCGCGCGCGTACCTGGACGAAGCCGTCAGCTGGAAGCACAGCACGAATGAATCCGAGCGGAATCTTTATGAGGCAAGGCGGAAAAGCATGCTCAGCGCGCTGAACCGATACGCCGAAACCTACAACAATTACCTCTACTACAGTCAGCCCGCGACTGACAACCAGTTCGCACAGGCTGCGGCGGGCATCGGGACAGCCAAAGCGGATTATGAACAGGCCCTCCGGGATTTCCGCTCCTATGACGTGTTCCCCCGCCCGAAAGATATCACCGCCGCGGAGCTGCGGGTCGAAAACGCCCGCACCGCATATGACCGGCGCAGCCTCACCGCGGATATCAGCGGGACCGTTACGGTCCTGAACGCCCGTCCCGGCGACTATGTCACGCCGGGAAGCACCGCCATCCGCATCGACAACACCGAGCACCTTTACATTCCGCTCAGCATCTCCGAACTGGACATCCCGGAGATCCATGACGGAATGGAAGCGCTCATCGTCCCGGATGCGGAACCGCAAAAGACCTACAAAGGGGTCATAACGACCATTCCCTCCTCGGGAGACACAAGCGGAAGCCGCGTGACCTTCACGACCCTCATCGAGATCCTGGATCCGGATCCGGACCTGCGGATCGGGATGACCGCTGAAGTCAGCATCGTCGTGGACGAAGCCAGTGATGTTCTGCTGGTCCCCGCGAATGCTGTCTTCACCGATCAGGGGTCCACCTACGTCAACGTGACCGCCGGATCCTCGTCTTACGACGTTCCGGTGACCGTCGGCCTTTCAAACCAGACCGTGACCCAGATCACGGGCGGATTCCTGAAGGAAGGCGACCCGGTCACGGTCCCCTCGATCGATGAAAGCATCCTCAGGGCTCTCGGCATAAGCGCGGAAGACCCGAACAGCAAACAGGAAAACAGCCATGTCCGATAAGAAAAACAGAAAACCCCGGGCCAAAATCGGCAAAAAGGCCCTGATAACGATCATCATCCTGCTGATACTGCTGATCCTCATCACCGCCGGCACCTTTTTCTATTACCGCAAAACGGCAGCCCTGATCCGGGAAAAGCAGGAACAGGCGGCCGAGCTTGAGCCCGATACCGCCATCGTCCGCCGCGGCGACCTGACCAACACGCTGGATGACATTTCCGGTACGGTCCGCTCCAACCAGTCGGTATATCTTTACTGGCAGACCTCCGGAACGGTTTCCGCGGTCAATGTTGAAGTCGGCGACCGCGTTGAAAAAGGCGACGTGCTTGCCGAGCTGGATCCCGGGACCATCGACAGCTCCATCATCGACGCGCAGGTCACAAAGGAACAGGCCGAAGAGTCCCTCGAACGGCTGTACACCTCCACCCTGGCGCTGGAACAGGCCCGCACGAAAATGGTCCAGGCCAAAAAGGCGGTCGAAGACGCGCAGAAAGCCTATGACGCACTCGGCATCGTCCGGGAAGACGAGATCGAGATCGGTGTGAAATATCAGGACTATCAGAACGCTGTCACCGCCTATGAACAGGCGCAGGAACGGTTCAATGAGCTTAAGGACCGGCCGCTGGACGATACGGACCGCGTCCGGGCCCAGATGATGCTCGAATCCGCGAAAAGCCGGATGGATTCCGCCAAAGCCCAGTATAACTGGTACAACGGCGAGACCGAGGAACTCGACGTACAAAAAGCCGACGCCGCGCTCAGACTTGCCAAAGCGCAGCTGGATGACGCGGTCCGCGCCTATAACCGCATCAAAGACGGCCCGACCGAAAATCAGGTCCGCTCCCTGGAGGCACAGATCAACGCCGCCGCGGCGACGATCAACACTTCCAAAATCATCGCCCCGATCAGCGGGACGGTGGCCCAGGTCGAAGCAAAACCCTTTGACGTGATCTCCTACAGCAGCGCGGCCTCCCCGCAGGTGCTTGCCGTCCGGATCGACGACCTGAGCAGCCATTACATCGATATCAGCGTTACCGAACTGGATATCAACAACATCAGCCTCGGTCAGGACGTGACCATCACCTTCGATGCCATCCCCCTGCGGGAATACACCGGGACCATCGTCAACCGCTCCAATGCCGGGACCGTGAACAATCTCTCGGTCACCTACAGCCTGACCATCAAAATGGACGAGGCCGACAACAGCGTCAAATCCGGCATGATGGCGGACGTCGCGATCGTATCCTCACAGGCCCGAAACGTCCTGTATGTGCCGCAGCAGGCGGTCACCGTCGCCGAAGACGGGGTGACGCGCATCGTGCAGAAGCTGATGGCGGACGGCTCTTATGTCAGCGTCCCCGTACAGGTCGGACTGAGCTCCGGAACCAACGTTCAGGTCACCTCCGAAGAGCTCAAAGAAGGCGACACCGTCCGGCTCGAACAAATGACCTCCGGCATGAACGGTCCGTTCGGCCAGATGTTCAATTTCAACATCGGCGGAATGAACGGGACGTCTTCCGGAAGCGGCAGACCCGGCGGAGGAAACGGCGGCAGCGGCAGAAGCGGCGGCGGCCGGCAGCGTTAATGACCGGACAACTGAAGGCGGAGATGAAACAATGAGCGAAATCGGCGTGATCCATACCGAACACATCAAAAAATACTACATCATGGGCGACGTAGAAGTCCGCGCCCTGAACGATATCAGCCTTGATATTTACAAAGGCGAACTCGCGGCCATCATGGGGCCGTCCGGATCCGGGAAATCGACCCTCATGAACATTCTGGGCTGTCTCGACAAGCCGACCTCCGGCACCTACATGCTGGGCGGCGAACTGGTTTCGGAGATGAACGACTCCCAGCTGGCGGATGTCCGCAACCGCAAGATCGGCTTTGTGTTCCAAAGCTTCAACCTTCTTTCCCGCTCCACGGCGCTGGAAAACGTCCTGCTGCCGACCCTTTATTCCAAAAACAAGGCGAACGCCAAACAGCGGGCGCTGAACGTGCTGGATATGGTCGGGCTGGGCGCCCGCGTCAACCACAGGCCGAAAGAAATGTCGGGCGGGCAGCAGCAGCGGGTGGCGATCGCCCGCGCGCTGATCAACGATCCGGAGATCATCATGGCGGACGAACCGACCGGCAACCTCGACAGCAAGTCCGGCAAGGAGATCATGGAACTGCTCATCCGTCTGAACAAAGAACAGGGCAAGACGATCATCCTCGTCACCCACGACCCGAAGATCGGCAAACAGGTCCCGCGGGTCATCTCCGTCTTTGACGGCATGCTCGGGTCCGAAGAGGAACAGCGGGAGCTGAAGCGCTGGACCGACGCGAACTACTCAAAACTGGACGGTCTGTCCGGAGACAAAGCAGCCCTTGCCGACGATGCGGCACCCGCCGCTCCCGAAACGGGTGAAAAAGACGGGGAGGAAAGCAGATCATGAACATCACGACCCTCATCAAAGAAGCACTGAAAAGCATCACATCCAACAAAGTCCGTTCCTTCCTGACCATGCTCGGCATTTTTATCGGTGTCGGCGCGGTCATCGCGATGATGTCGATCGGGCAGGGGGCCCAGAACTCCATCACCAACTCCCTCAGCGCGCTGGGGACACAGACTCTTTACCTGACCCCCGGGAACTTCACCGAAAACGTCCGGAACGCCCAAGAGCTGACCAATGACGACGTCACCGCGCTCTCCATGCTGGACTGCGTCGAGATCGCAGCGCCGGTCGTCTCCCAGACCGCGACCATCTCCCAGTCGAACGGCAAGACAGTGAACGCCACGGTCACCGGGGTCGTCCCCGGTTACCAGACCGTCGGCAACTACAACCTGGCGCAGGGGTCCTTTATCACTCAGGAGAACATTAACAACAAAGAAATGGTGGCCGTGATCGGCAGCGACATCAACAAATCCATTTTCGGCTCGGCCAACAGCAGTTCCGTCGGCGAAACGATCCGCATCATGGGCCAGCCGTACCGGGTGGCCGGCGTCCTGGAGGCCAAAGGCAGCTCGTCCATCGGGACCTCTCAGGACCAGAACGTCTTTATCCCGATCTCCACGGCCCAGTCCCGGCTGATGACGCGTCAGAAAAACAGCGTCAGCCAGGTGACGATCCTCGTCCGCTCCACCTTCACCCTGGATGAAGCCCAGGCCGCGATCGAGAGCCTGATGCAGGACCGCCACAATATATTTGAAGGCAACCCGAACGACTTCACCATCATGAACGTCCAGGAGATCCTGAATGCCGTCGGCGACATCATGGGCACCTTCACGCTCTTCCTCGGCGGTGTGGCCGCCATTTCACTGCTCGTCGGCGGGATCGGCATCATGAACATCATGCTCGTGACCGTCACCGAACGCACCCGCGAGATCGGCCTGCGCAAAGCGCTCGGCGCAAAGCGCGGGGATATCCTGGCCCAGTTTCTCGTCGAATCCTCCGTTATTTCCCTGGTCGGCGGGCTGCTGGGGATCGCCTTCGGGCTCCTGCTGGCCTTCGGGATCGCCCGCATCGCGGCGATGACCGGACGGCAGCTGGACGTCACCGTCAACCCCGCTATCGTGCTCGGCGCCACCGTTTTTTCCATCGCCGTCGGACTGTTTTTCGGCGTTTATCCGGCCAACCAGGCTTCAAAACTGGACCCGGTCATCGCCCTCCGATCCGAATAACCTGTCAGGAGACCGAACGTACACCATGGACCGCAGCAGAAAATCATCCGCCCGCATCTTCCGGAAGTTCCTCCGCAGGGGAGCTTTTTGCCTTGCGGCGGTCCTGCTTGCCTCCTGCTCCCGCTTTACGGGAGCCCTGAACACACTCGGCAGCCGGACCGATCCGCAGCCGCAGGAGATCACGGTCCCGGTGGTCCGCGGGTACATCACGTCCTCCATGAACTTTGTCGGCAATTTGCAGTACAGCCAGTCCGCTACCCTTACCTGGAAGACCGGAGGGGTGATCGGGTCCGTGGCCGTCAAGCCCGGGGACCGGGTCCGGAAAGGCGACATCCTGGCCGTCCTGGAGCCGGAGTCCCTGTCCTCGTCCGTACTCATTTCGGAGAAAACCGTGATCGAACAACAGGAACGGCTGGAGGATCTCCAAAGCTCCGAAACCGCCCGGATGCTGGCCTATCAGAACCTCACCGCCAAAGAAACGGCGTTGAAAAATGCCAAACTGAAGCAGGAAGCCCTCTATTACCCCCGGGCCACCCGGGAGGAAATGGAGCGCGCCTGGGACAAGCTGGCGCTCGCGGACCTGAATTTCAATTACGCGAAACAGGATTACGAAACGCTCGTCGAAAACAACGCCAACTGGACCGACGGCGCCCAGCCCGCCCGGACCGTTTACATCTTCGGCAGGACGATGACCTTCGGTGCCGATGACCGTTCCAGCCGCCAGCGGAAATTTGAGGATTATGTTTCGGCTTACAACAGCCTGGTGAGCGCCTACGAGACCTATGAGTGGACCACCGGAGAGCCTTCGGCCACCGATTATGCCGTCGCGGAAGGGAACGTCCGGGTCGCGCAGATGGAGTACGACAAGGCGCTTGAAGATTACCTTTCCTATGAAGAGCTGCCTCGCGAAAAGGATGTGAACGCAGCGGAGATCCTGCTGAACAACGCCGAAGCGGTCTATGAACAGCGCTTCATCACGGCTCCCTTTGACGGCACCGTCACCGCGGTCGATGCCGCAGAGGGCCGTTATGTGACCCGCGGCGCTGCCGCGGTCCGCGTGGATGACATGACCCGCATCTTCATCCCCGTCAGCATCCCGGAGCTGGACCTCAGCACCGTCACCGGCGGGACCGCGGTCACCGTCACCGTCGATGCTATTTCCGGCAAAACCTACAGCGGGCATATCGCCTCCGTCGCGGAAGCCGGGACCACAGCCGGAGCCGCGACTTCATTCAGCGCAATGGTTGAAGTCGACGACCCGGACAGCCGGATGCTTGCGGGCATGACAGCGGAGGTTTCCATGCCGCTGCAGCCCCGGACCGGCGTCCTGCTGATCCCGAATTCAGCCATCAGCTATCCGGACGGGACCCCCTCCGTAACGGTCACAGACGGAGAGACCCGGCGGACGGTCGGCATCCGTCTCGGGACCGTCGGCGAAAATATCTCCGAAGTCATCTCCGGGAACCTGCCCGAAGGGACGCTCCTGGTCGTCAGCAGCATCACGCCAGAGACCCTCTCGGGGCTCGGCCTGGATCCCGCGTCGGTCACCTCCGGCGCTCCGGCAGGAACGAACGGCCGGCAGCAGAACGCTTCGGATGTGATCTTCGTCCGCAGCACCGCCGAAGCGGCCCCGACAGCAGCACCGGAAAGCGGTCAGGACGTCCGTCCCGGTCCGGCGATCACCCCGACAGGGGAACCGGCAGAAACAGAAACGGCACCGGCAAAAAGCCCCGTCACGGAAACACCGGCTGCCGGTCGGCAAAGCGGTCCGCGCGGAACCCGTACCCCCGTCCCGGCCGGAAAAGAAACAGCCGAACCGACACCCCGTCCCACAGACGTCCCGGTGAAAGAACCGACCCCGACCCGCACCCCCGTCCCGGCAGAAATCATCCCGGACAAAGGATAGAAAGAAGGGATTCATGCGTGTGAGCCGAATTAAGAATTTGATCAGGGGAACAAATATGCGGCCCTGACACAATGACCGGGGGCGAAGCTCCGGCTCCGCATCAGGAAAGGTACCCGCCATTCTATACTGGTGAGGCTCATTCAGAGCCCCGGGTACACTAACAAACCTATCGTCCCGGGCACGATTCCCGGGGTGCCGGAGGCAACGGGCGGCTTTAGCCGGCCCGTGCCCCCGCCCAAAACAAGGCGCGGCCAGCGGCCTATGCAAACACACGGGCAATCGTGCCGCGCCATGCAGCGAAGCTCCGGCTCCGCATCAGGGAAGGTACCCGCCATTCTATACGGGTGAGTCTCATTCAGAGCCCCGGGTACACTAACAAACCTATCGCCTCGGGCACGATCCCCGGGGGTGCCGGGGGCAACGGGCGGCTTTAGCCGGCCCGTGCTCCCGGCTAAAAAAACAAGGCGCGGCCAGCGGCCTATGCAAACACACGAGCAATCGTGCCGCGCCATGCAGCGCAGCTCCTGCTCCGCATCATAAAGGGCGTGGGCGAAGCCCACACCATACGGAGCAGGTTTCTCACTTCCGATTGCCATATGCATATCAAAGTGAGCACCTATAGAGCAGGAAATAAACCGATACGAAATGAACAAAAACGGCAGAGAGGCATAGCAACCTATGGATCATAAAATCGAAGTCCAAAAGAAAAGCGCATGGGGCCCGATCCTCATCATTCTCCTGATCCTTCTCATCATCGCCGCCGTCATAACGGCGCTGACCGTCCGCCTGACGCTGAACATGCAGCTGGCAGGCGCCGAATCCATGCTGGACTCCCTCACCGTAAAAACGACCCGCGTCAAACAGGGCGAATTCGACCTCACGCTGAGCAACATCACCGGCAGCGTGCGCTCCGGCCAGACCGTGGATCTCAACTGGCAGACCTTCGGCACCGTCTCCGAAGTTCCGGTCAAAGTCGGCGACCGGGTCAAAAAAGACCAGGTCCTTGCGGTCCTTGCCGAAGACTCCCTGGACCGGGACGTCCTGAACGCCCGCATCGAGATCCTCGACGCGCAGGAAGAATACGACAAACTGCTCAACAATACCGAAAAGATCGCCTCCACCCTCTCCGATATGGTCAAAGCCGAACAGACGGTCGAAGACGCGCAGAAGAAGCTCGATTCCATGGATCTGACCCGCGTCAATGACGTGAACCTGACGATCGCACGGGATTCGGCCGCCCTCGCCCAGTTGAATTACGAAAAAGCGCTGGAGCGCTTCGAAGCCGTCCGCTATGCCCCGCTGGATTCCGAAGGGCGCCGGAAGGCCCTCGGCGATGTCGGCGGGTACCGGTCCCTCCGGGATAACGCCCTGGCCCAGTACAACTGGTACCTCGGTGAGATCGACCAGCTGGAACTGCAGTCCCGGGAAGCCGCCGTGGAACTGGCAAAAGCACAGCTGGAAGAAGCGGAATACCAGTACCAAAAAGCCCTGGACGGCCCGACAGAAGCCGAAAAACTTCAGGCACAGGCAAAGATCGATATTTATCAGAAAAAAATCGACTCCGCCCGCATCACCGCTCCCTTTGACGGGACCGTCACGCGGGTCGACGCCAAACCCGGCGACGTGATCAGCTATGACAGTACATCTGCGGCCCACAGCATTTTTGCCGTCCGGATCGACGACATTTCCACCTTCTACATGGACTTCACCGTCTCGGAACTGTATATCAACAGCATCCGCGAAGGCATGCCGGTCAAGATCAGCTTTGCCGCCATCCCGGACAGGACCTACAGCGGCATCGTCCATAAAGTCTCGGATGTCGGGACGCAGACCGGATTCAACATCACCTTCGGCGTGACCGTCGCCCTGACCGACGCCGACGAGGCCATCCGCTCCGGCATGACCGCGGATCTGACGCTCGAGATCGCCCGGATCGAAGACGCGAAATATGTCCCGCTGACCGCAATTATCTCCCGGAACGGAAAGTACTTCATCAACCTCAAAAAGGTGAACGGGGAGATGGAAGAAGTGCCGGTCGAAATCGGCCTGATCTCCGGGACCAGCGTCCAGATCATCAGCGACACCGTTGCCGGCGGAGCGGAGATCGAACTGGACGTGAACAAGACCAACAACTCCGACGGCTTCAACCCCTTCGCCTTCTTCTCCAACATGATGCGGGGACGGTAACGCACACCCGGAACGGGGAGTCCATTGCTTCGCAAGAGTTCAGGGTTCAGCGTTCAGTGTGAAGAGTGAAGTGTGAAGTTAAGGTGACGCTTCGCGTCGTTTAAAGATCACGCTCCGCGGATCGCGGAGCTCATCACAAAAGTGCCGGACGTGCCAGTCCCGCGCGGAACGCCTCCTGTCCGTCAATGCTCAGCGATTAAATGTGATAAAAATTACTGAAATCGGTGAGGATATTTTTTATTAAACATGCCTATAATAGCAGTCATCTGTCAAGACTTTCAGGATCAAGGAGAAAATCGGTAATTCCTATGATCAATATTCCATTTTCATTATGCCAGGGTTTAAGAACATCCTTTGAAACAATGATTTTCTTGAAAAAATCACCGGTATAGAGAAGAGAACGCTGTTCCTGGTTTATTTTTTCCGCATCCGGCATAGCAAAAGCGGACTGAATATAATACCGTTTGCTGCCTTTATTGCAGACAAAATCGACTTCATAATGGTTCACGATCCGTTTCTCTTCATCATTTTTTTCTTCACGGGAAACAATGCCCACATCTACATTAAACCCTCTGTATCTCAGTTCATTGTAGACAATGTTCTCCATAATATGGTTTTCTTCCTGCTGTCTGAAGTTCAATCGGGCATTCCGAAGACCGGGATCGGCATAATAATATTTATAGGGAGAAGCTATATATTTTTTCCCCTTTATATCATACCTGCGCGTTTTTTCCAGCAGAAAAGCATCTTCCAGATAGCCGATATAGGTACTGACCGTTTTATCGGATACGCTGCCCATTCCCTTGCTGGAAAAAGTATTCGCGAGCTTATAAGGATTGGTCAAAGAACCTACGGAAGAGGCGAGAATATCGACCAGATTATCCATGATCTGATCCCCGTGAAGACGGTTCCGCTCCACAATATCCGTGATGTATACCTTTTGAAATAAGTCAGAGAGATAGGCGGATTTCTGTTCGTCCGTATTCATAGCAAGAACTCTCGGCAAACCGCCATATGTGAAATAATCGCTCCATGCCTGATATATGTTTCCATTGTAATAAGGCTGAAATTCCGAAAAGGAGAGCGGACGGACACGGATCTCATCTCCCCTGCCGCGGAATTCTGTAAGAATATCAGAGGATAAGAATTTTGAATTGCTTCCTGTCACATAGATATCAAGGTTCGAATGGCGGTTTAATCCGTTCAGGACCTTTTCAAAATTGTCAACAAACTGGATCTCATCCAGAAATATATAGAAGTTATCTTCATCATTGATCCGGGATCGGATATATTTACCGAGTTCATGGTAATCCAATAAATTTTCATTTTCATCCGTATCTAAAGCAATCCGGATAATATGGTCCTTTGGTACACCGGTTGAGAGCAGGTAATCATAAAAAAGATTGAAAAGCAGATATGATTTACCGGACCGGCGAAGTCCGGTTATGACTTTTATCGCGCCATTGTTCTGCCGATCAATCAGTTTTTGTAAATAAATATCCCTCTTTATTTCCATCCGGCACCTCTTATTACGAAATTCTTTGGTTTTACAATGTTTTTCGTAATTTATTATATCTTAGATCCGCAAAATTTTGCTGACGGCGTCTGCAAAATAATCAAACAGGGATCTGCGGTCTTGCCGCCGATCCGGCATTCCCGCCCGTGAGGTACAGAAACCACTCACCTGACCCGCGCGGTGCACTCATCACAAAAGATGCCGGACGTGCCAGTCCCGCGCGGGACTGGCACGGTGAAGACACAGAGCGGAACGCCGTCCCTGCCCACCGAACCCTGCAATACCACATTTTTACCCAAAAGTCAACGGGCAACATTGCCCGTTTTCTTTTTCCGGAACGGGGCGTAAACTGGTTATTAACAGCAGGCAGCAGGTAACTGACAACCGGCAGCCGGAAACTAAGAAAAGGAGGCAAACCATGGATCATCCATATGATTATCTGATCGGCGATATGCTGTGTTATATGTCGTATGGCATGGAATGCCTCTCCGAAGAGGAAATGGCCCGGTTCGGGGCGCTGCTGCCCAGGGAAGTGCACCACACCCCGGACGAGGTGACGCGGATCTCCTGTCTGGAGGCGCTCCGCGCCACCACGGAAAACCTGAAGCGCCGGCTGAAGGACGGGATGGAGGAGAACCGTTTCGGGCTCCCCTTTGTACAGACGACGAAAATGATCATGGACGCCGTAACGGCGATCGGGCGCGGACTGGTGACCCTGCATGTGCTGGGCGAAGATCTGTCGGAGGCACCGATGCAGATCGGCGAGCTGCTGGATATCGCGGGCTTTCATTTCAAAAAATGCAGTGACGGCGTCAAAGTGTCATCCGGGATCAATCCGACGGTCTGCACGCGCCTGTTCACCTGCCAGCTGCGCTGGCAGAACCTGATC
>CADBKS010000040.1 GCA_902795255.1 uncultured Chloroflexota bacterium | reverse complement strand
GCGATACATCTCTACACATTTTCTCTTATACTCATAGCTATATTTCATAAAAAATTACCCTCCTTACTGGTTTGTCCAGTAAAGAGGGTACATATCAATCTGCTGCCCGTTTTTCTATCCTTTGAGGTGTGCTGCTGCTTCAGGGAAGCATGGTCAGCGAGAAGTCATCCAGCGTGCCCCAGCTTTTGGCACCGCAGATTATGTGAACGCCGAGCGTCAGTTCACCGGAAGTGACCGGGATCCCGGAGATCACCGGGTGCTGCCAGTCGATCCATTTGGTGTTCATGAACGAAGCCTCATAAAGCTGTCCGTCCGCTTTCACGTAAAAAGTCATGGACGCGTCCTTCATATCGCCGCCCTGGGACCAGACCGAGGCTTCATAAGCGCCTTCCGCCAGTCCGGTGACGGTCTGTTCGATCGAAAAGTCCATGTCCTGTGCCGACCAGAAGTGGAACGCAATGTTTCCTGAATGGGCATCATTGGATTTGTTCTGATAATCATAGGGAATGTCTTCCTTGTTGGAAGCGGGGACCCACATGGAACGGTCTTCCTCTTCAAAGGACGGGTTGCGGACCAGGTTCCCGGCATCTTGCTCAGCCGCGGGAGCGGCTTCTTCCGGAGGAAAGAGCGCGTCCGGATCGTAGGTGATGTTTCCGGCAGCGATCTGCCGGTACAGGTCCAGGACCGGGAGCGGCCGGCCATCATAACCGAACATCGCCTGGTTGTCCCAGGCGCAGCCGCCGTAACTGTCTGCCGTGTGTTCCGGATCGTAGGAGACGGAATAGGAGGATGCCCAGCCACTGCCGTATTTTTCCCACAGTTCCCGGTTCGTATCCGCATCGCTGCCGACCGGCGTCCAGATGCTGCCCCAGTAATAAACCCCGTCCGCTCCGGCATGGGATGCCGCCTCACAGACTTCGCGGACGGCCTGCGCCTGTCCTTCGGCGCTGACGGGGTAGATCCCGGGATCCTCACCGATGACGTCTCCCCAGCCGTCGCCGGTCGTGAGACTGAACGGCCAGGAGGTTTCAGCGATGAACACCTCTTTGCCCAGATCCCGGATCGAGCTGACCGCCGCGGCAAGATCGCGCAGGGAACCGTGCCAGTACGGGTAGTAGGAAAGGCCGACCGCGTCGAATTCCGCCCCCGCTCCGGCCAGGTCCGAGGTGATCTCAATGACCCGGCCCGTGTCCTGCAGGTCGGTCAGGTGGATGGCGGTCCGGATCGTAAGTCCGCGTTCTGCGGCAGTATCGCGTACAGCCCGGCAGCCGGCGCTGATCAGTTCGGCCATCGCTTCCAAATCGGATTCGCCGCACATCCCGTTATTGATCTCATTGCCGACCTGGACCATGAAGACATCGCCACCGGCATCCAGAACGAGGGCGAGCGATTCACGGGTGTAAGCGTAAAGGGCTTCGGACTTTTCTTTAAGGTTCAGCGTTTGCCATGCTTTCGGGACCAGCTGGCGGGAGGGATCGGCCCAGAAATCCGAGTAATGAAAATCCAGCAGGGTCTTCATCCCGTATCCGGCAGCCCGGGCACTGAGCGCCGCGGCGGTTTCGGCATTGATGTTCCCGCCCCCGTAACCGTTTCCGTTTTCGTCGAAGGGGTCATTCCAGATCCGGATGCGGACGGCTTTCACGCCGTGGTCCGAGAGAATTGAAAGCGCGTCGGCCTCATTCCCGTTTTCATCGTAATAGCGGACGCCGCTGTTTTCCTGTGCAGCCAGTTCCGATATATCCGCCCCGGTGATGAAATCCGCCGGGATGGTCTCTGCCCGGCAGGAACCCGGGGAGAGGATGAATAAGACCGGAAGATGAAGGAGAAAGCACAGCAGTGCAAAAGATCGGTTCACCTGAATGTTCATGGATTTATCCTTTCTGTCCTGTAATGACTACGATAAGCGTTAGCTTTGATATGCACATGTCATGCGAAAGTAAGAAACCGGACCTGCGCTGTACGGCCCGGCCCGATCGCTCGTGTGTTTGCATATGCCGTTGTCCGGAAGCGGTTATAAATAAGCAGGACCGTCCGTGCGCTGGGCGGGGGCGGGGCCCATGAGAGTGAGGCTGTTGTCCTGCAGACCGACCCGGTAAAGCAGACCGGGTGCGGTGCCGTCATGGCTGACGATCCCGTTGAGGGCTGTTTCGATATGCCGCGGGGCGTGGGCATATGCGGCGGCCAGTTCGCTGTAAGGGGTCAGAACTGCGTCTGCCGGAATGGCGGAAACCGGGACCGGCGAACCGAAATACACCCAGCGTTCCGGGTCATAGTCCGGGGACTGGCAGCGGTCGTCGGCAAAGGAGAGCAGCTCCCATTTGCCGCCCTGATAATGCGCCTCACAGAAGCAGCATCCGGCGGTGTGGACTTTCATCATCTCGGAGATGGGCAGTCCCAGCAGATAAAGCCGGATCAGCCGCAGGACCAGTGCGTGGGCGACGAGCAGCACACAGCCGTCCTCCGTCTCCAGCTCCCGCATCAGCCCGGAGACCCGTTCCAATGCGGCCGGATACCCCTCTCCTCCTTCGGGAAGGTAGTTCTGCGGTTCATTGTAAAACTGATGGAGCATGAGGGGCGGCAGTTCTTCCATGATCTGCCCCTCCATCACCCCCAGCCCGATCTCGCCGATCCGTTCGTCCGGTTCCGGGATGATCCCGGTCCCTTCGGTCAGCAGCTCCGCTGTCTGCCGGGCCCGGCCCAGCGGGCTGCACAGGACGCGGGTGAAGGGCAGCCCTTTGAGGCGCTTCTTCAGCCGGAGCGCCATCTGCACTCCCTTTTCCGTGAGCGGGGAATCATGCCGTCCCTGAACGCGGTGGATCAGGTTCCATTCGCTTTCGCCGTGTCGTGTAAAGTATAATATCATGATGACTATTATACTCCCGGCCGGACCGTGTGCTTTCGGCTCCGCAAGGCGGATGGCGGATCTCTGTCTCTGCCCGCCCGGGGTAAGTCTGCTTCGTACGGGACCTGACAGCGGAAGTGTCTGAGGTTGTATCACTTAAAATAAAAGGAGCCCGCCTGCCAGGCGGGCTCCTTTGTGTTTACGGTCAAACGAGCAGCATGCGGTCGTTGGCCAGCTGCTGGCCGTTGATCTTTCCGAACTGGCTCAGCAGGTCTTCGACCGTCGCGTTCTTTTTAGCCTCCGCGTCCAGGTCGAGGATGATGCGTCCTTCGTGCATCATGATCGTCCGGTTGCCGAGGGCGAGGGCATCCCGCATGTTGTGGGTGACCATCACGGCAGTCAGCCCGTTTTCGCGGATCAGCTGCTCCGTGAGGGAGAGCACTTTGGCGGCCGTCTTCGGATCCAGCGCCGCTGTGTGTTCATCAAGCAGCAGCAGGTCCGGTTTTTTGAGGGTCGCCATCAGCAGGGTCAGCGCCTGACGCTGCCCGCCGGAAAGCAGCCCGACTTTGCTGCCCATCCGGTTCTCAAGGCCGAGTTCGAGCGCGGCCAGCTTTTCACGGTACATCGCCAGTTCCGTTTTGGTGATCCCCCAGCGCAGCCCGCGGCGCTGACCGCGGCGGTAGGCCAGCGCCAGGTTTTCATCGATGTTCATTGTGGCCGCGGTGCCCATCATCGGGTCCTGGAAGACCCGTCCGAGCATGGAAGCGCGTTTGTATTCCGAAAGCCCGGTGACGTCACGTCCGTTGATGATGACCTTCCCCTTGTCGATCGGGAAAGTCCCGGCGATGGCGTTGAGCATCGTGCTTTTCCCTGCGCCGTTGCCGCCGATCACGGTGATGAAATCTCCTTTCGACAGCTGAAGGTCGACGCCGGTCAAGGCGGCTTTTTCGATCACCGTCCCCGGGTTAAAGGTTTTGAAAACCCCCTGCAGAGTCAGCATGTTCGTATCGCTCATGAGGCCTGTTCTCCTTTCTTTTTCCCGGCAGCGATTTTGGCTTTCCAGTGCGGGAGTGCTAGGAAGATTGCGACGACGAGTGCCGTCAGCAGCTTCAGATCGTCGGTGTTGAGCCCGAGCCAGAGAACGACCTGGATGACCAGGTAATAAATGATCGCGCCGAGCGAAACGGCAGACAGTTTCATGCCGAAATTCAGGAAGACCTTCCCGAAGATCACCTCACCGATGATCACCGCGGCCAGCCCGATCACGATCGCTCCGCGTCCCATGGAAACATCCGAAAAGCCCTGATACTGGGCCATCAGCGCGCCGGAAAAGGCGACCAGTCCGTTGGAAAGCATCAGCCCGATCAGTTTCCCGAGGCTGGTGTTGATCCCCTGGGCCTGCGCCATCTGCTGATTGGCGCCGACTGCGCGCAGGGCGCAGCCATATTCCGTGCCGAAGAACCAGTACATGATGCCGATCAGGGCTGCGGTGATGAGGATCAGCAGAAAGATCGGGTTGTTCCAGGCGAATTTTCCGACGTTGCGCAGGGAGAGAATCATATTTTTGTATTTGTTGATGCTCAGCGGGACGTTGGCGCGGGAGCCGAGGTCGGTCCCGATGCCCTGGATGCGCAGGTTGATGGAATAAAGGGCCAGCTGGGTCAGGATCCCGGACAGGATGGCGGGAATGCCCATTTTGGTGTGGAAGATCCCGGTCACAGCGCCGGCTGCCATTCCGACCAGGAAAGCCGCCGCGACCGCCAGCCACGGGTTCCAGCCGGCGATGATCAGGATCGCCGCGACTGCCCCGCCGGTGGCGAAGGATCCGTCAACGGTCAGGTCTGCGATATCCAGGATCCGGAAGGTGATGTAGACCCCGATCCCCATGATCCCCCAGATCAGCCCCTGTGAGACCGCGCCGGGTAATTGGTTCATCAGCTGCAGAATATTCAAAAGTCGTTTCCTCCAGAGATTTGGGTTTGATTAAATAACAGACCGAAACGGCATCAGAGCGGTGCCGTTTCGGAGTGATTGGCTAAACAGTTCAGTCTTCGATCGCTTCGTAATCTTCAGGGATCGTGATGCCCAGCTGCTGGGCGTTGACCGGGTTGTATTTCTTGGTGAACTTGGGTGCGTAGGCGATCGCCATTTCGGAAACGTCCGCGCCTTCGGCAAGGATCTCGTAGGCCATGACACCGGTCTGATAGCCGATATCATAATAGCTGATGGTCAGGGTGGCGACGCCGCAGCCGGCGCAGAGGCCTTCTTCACCGGCGATGACCGGGACGCCGGCCGGGATCACGACGTTGGCAATGGCTTCCGTGTTGTTGGCAGCGGTATTGTCGGTCGGGATGTAGATGACGTCGCATTCGGTCGCGTTCTGGACGACGGCCACCAGGTCGTTCGAGTCATTGAAACCGTAGCGTTTGGTCTCATAGCCCATTTTCTGCAGATAGCCTTCGATGCCTTTGATCTGGAAAATGGAGTTGGCTTCGGAGTTGCAGTAAAGCAGGCCGATGGTCTTGGCTTTCGGGAAGAGTTCGTGGATCATGTCGGCCTGACCGTCGAGCGGGGCCAGGTCGCTGGTGCCGGACACATTGAAACCGGTCGCGCCGTTTTCGGTCAGCTCGATATCCATGGCGGATTCGTAGTTGGTGATGGAAGTGCCGAGCACCGGAATGTCGCCGGTGGCATTGGAGCAGGCCAGCAGCGCCGGGGTGGCGTTCGCCATGATCAGGTCCATGCCTGCGGTGACCAGGGAATTCGCGATGATCGCGCAGTTGCTGGAGTCACCGGATGCATTCTGTTCGTCGAAGGTGACTTTGTCGCCGAGCTTTTCGACCAGTGCGTCCCGGAAACCCTGGGTCGCCTGGTCAAGCGCCGGGTGCTGGACCAGCTGGAGGATCCCGACCTGGTAGCTGTCATCCTGAGCGGATACACAGTTGACGCCGAGCATCAGGCATAATGCCAAAACAAAAACAAATAACTTTTTCATAATTACTACCTCTGAAAATCAGTTTATCCCCGCCCGATCAGGGCGCTGAGATCTTCTCCGTGCACTTTCGAAAACGTTACCGGCTCAGCCGGAATACACCCATCCCGGGAACAGCGTTCCCGCGTGTTCCCTGTGCGGCAAAACAGCCTTTTTATGGAGCAATTATTCGTGGAGTGTCACTATGCGTCGAATTATAATAACTTTGACTTTTCATGTCAATAAATTATGATGTGATCCATGACGGGGAAAGCGCTGCGCGCCGGTGAAAAGTGGTTAGTGGCAAGTGGCAAGTGAAGAGAATCGCAGCCGGGCCTGACGGATCTTTATTGGGTCCGTGCCGGATTCGATATAAGGTACCGGGCGCTTTTGTGTGTCCGGCTGCTGCAGGCTTTTATATCGATAAAAGTATTAAGAAACAATTAAAGAGTATTATTAGTCTAAAACTTAAAGAAAAAACTCCGGTAGATTCCGGAGCTTTTTCTTTAAGTTATCTTTGGTATCAGAAGAGCTGGCGCTTGGCGCGTTCCTTTTCAGCTTCTTCATCATCCTTCGGGTACCACATCGGATCCACGAAGCGGACGGCGCAGGCATCACCCTGTGCGAAGCGCACGCGGTGCGGCGTCTGGATCTTGACCATCTGTTCGCCGACCGGGACGAGGTATTCCGTGCGGTCCGTCAGGAAGATGCGTTTTTCGATGCGGGTCTTAAAGCCGTCTTCCGTGGCGGGCAGCAGTTCGATCTCATTCGGGCGGGTCGCTACGACCATTTCCGGGTCGGCACCGGCCGGGACATCCAGTTTGATGGCCTGGCTGCCGTCACCCTTCGGGTAGACCTTTCCGTCGCGGACGTCGACGTTGATGAAGGTGGACTCACCGAGGAAGTTGTGGACGAAGCGGTTGACCGGTTTGTTGTAGAGGTTTTCCGGCGTATCGATCTGCATGATCTTCCCCATGTCGCAGACCATCATGCGGTCGGAGATCGCCATGGCTTCGGACTGGTCGTGGGTCACGAAAATGATCGTAAAGCCGAACTCGCGCTGCAGTGCCTTGATCTCGAAACGCATCGTCTCGCGGAGCTTCGGGTCCAGGTTGGACAGCGGTTCGTCCAGGAGCATGACCTTCGGGTTGGTGACGATGGCGCGGGCAAGGGCGATACGCTGCTGCTGGCCGCCGGAGAGGTCGCCCGGATAGACTTCCTCCAGACCGGTGAGGCTGGTGTGTTTCAGGGCTTTGTTGACACGTTCCTTTACCTCCGCGTTGGAGACCTTCTGAATGCGCAGCGGGAAAGCTACGTTTTCGAAGACGTTCATGTGCGGCCAGACCGCGAAAGCCTGGAACACCATGCCCAGACCGCGTTCTTCCGGCGGGATGTAGAGGTTCTTGGTGCTGCTGGAAACCAGTTTGCCGCACAGTTCGATCTCGCCTTCGGTGAGGTCTTCAAAGCCGGCGATCATCCGCAGCGTGGTTGATTTGCCGCAGCCGGACGGGCCGAGGAAGGAGAAGCATTCTCCCTCATGGACGGCAAAGTCGAAATTGTCCACGGCGACGATATCGCCGAGGGTCTTGGTAGCAAAGCGCTTGGTTACGTGATGAAGGATAACCTGGTCGGACATGTCAGACCCCCTTCCGTTCTTTGGTGATTTCCGTCACGATCGTGTTCAGGATAATGATGATGATGATCGCGACCGAGGCCAGCGCCGCCGCCTGCGGGATCATGCCCGCGTCGCGGAGGCTGTAGATCTTCACACCGAGGGTCATGGTCTTCGGCCCGTACAGGAGGATGGACGTCGTCACTTCACGCATCGCCGGCAGGAAGATCAGGAAAAAGCCCGAGACCATCGCGGGGCGGATCAGCGGGAGCGTGACATCCGTGAGGCTCTCCGTGTGGGAAGCGCCGCAGACACGCGCTGCTTCTTCAAGCGAGGAGTGGACCTGCAGCAGGGCCGCGCTGGAAGTCTTCATGGAGAAGGACAGGTAGCGCGCCATGTATGCGATGAGGATGATCCACAGTGTGTTGTAAAGCGTGATGCCGAAAATGGCGCCGCTCCAGGCAAGGATAACGCCGATGGAAAGAACGGTGCCCGGGATCGAGTACGGCAGAACCGAGATGACTTCCAGAACTTCCTTCCCCTTCGGCTTGATCTTCTGGACCACGTAGGCGACCAGTGTCCCGAGGAACATGCAGACAATACCGGCCGTGATGGAAAGGAACAGGGAGTTCTTGATGGAGTCGAGCGTACCGTTCATGTTGAACACCTTCTGGTACTGGGCGAACGTGAAGTTTTCGAACTTCAGCGGCAGACCGTAGGCCTTGATGAAGGAGATGAGGAAGATCATCACCAGCGGGACCAGTACGATCAGGACCAGTGTGAAGATGGCCAGGATCAGGAGCGGGATCTTTGCGCCGCGCAGCTTGATGAGCGTCGGGCGCATGGACTTGCCTTTGATGATGTCGTAGGAGCCTGCCGAAAGGATCTTGTTCTGCAAAATCAGCGCGAGCGCTACCACGACGACCAGCATGACCGAAAGGGCCGCGCCCTGACGGATGCCCTCAAAGGAGCCGGTCGAGTTGTAAATGACCGCGTAAATGCGGGTCGGAAGGGTGTAGATCCCCTGGGCGTAACCCAGAATGGACGGCACACCGAAGTGGGCCAGGGAGGTGGTCAGGATCAGCAGCGCACCGGCGGAGATGGAGGGTTTCATCAGCGGGAGCGTGATCTTCCAGATGACGGTGCCCTGCTTGGCGCCGGCAATACGGGCGGATTCTTCCAGCGTCGGGTCCATGCGTTCCAGGGCGGATACCACCTGCATGAAAACGAACGGGAAGTAATAGCTGACTTCCACGAAGACGATGCCCCAGATCGAGTTGATGTTGAACGGCATCTTGGAGAGATGGAAGGTCGTGCGCAGCCAGCGGTTGAGATAGCCGGAACGGCCGTTCAGCAGCAGGTCCCAGGCCATGGCGCCGAGGAACGGGGGGAACATGTAAGGGATGTTGAAGAGCGCGCGCATCAGGCCTTTGGCCGGGATGTCGGAACGGCCCAGCAGCCAGGCATAGAAGACGCCCATGATCGTGCCGATGATCGTCGTCAGAATGGCGATCTGTACCGTGTTCCACATGGCGGAAAGGTTCTTGGAATCCGTCATCTGGGAGGTGAACAGTTCCAGAGAGAATCTTCCCTGATCAAAGAAGGCGTTGTAGATGATCATGAAGATCGGGATCACAACGATGATCAGCAGCAGAATGAAGCAGACGACGGTCAGGATCGCGTCCATGTTCAGTTTGCGGCCGCTTTCATTTGCGGTCATTTCATTCGGATTTGCCATCGCTTATGCTCCTTTCCCGAAGAGAGAAAACTTCTTCTTTTTGGCGGCGGTTTCGGTGCCGGCAGCAGTGGCTTCCGGTGCCTTCGGGTCATAGAAATGCGGGTTCAGGAAGGTGATGCCGGTGGTCTCCCCTTCTTCCGGGGTCCCGTTCAGACGGGCGGCCAGCATATCCTGCTGTACGCGGATCTCTTTTCCGCCGAGCTGGAGGAAGTAGTTGTATTCGCTGCCCAGGAAGATCCGGCTCTTGACGGTCGCTTTCAGCGGGGAAGCCGGGTCGAAGACCACATCATTCAGACGGACACCCAGTTCCTTGCCGGCGATATTGCTGCCCGCGGGGACCAGTGCCTGCGGGAGTGCGAATTTCTGACCGCAGTCCAGATAGAATTTACCGCCTTCGGAGGTCACTGGGATAAAGTTGGAGACGCCGATGAACTCAAAGACGAAGCGGTTGGCCGGCTCCAGAATGATCTCTTCATCCGAGCCGAACTGGCAGAGACTGCCGTCGGGCTGCATGATTGCCATCTTGTCGCACAGCTGGAGCGCTGACTGCTGGTCATGTGTGATGTAAAGGATCGTCGCACCCAGACGGTTCTGGATCATGCGGATCTCAAGGAGCATCTCTTCGCGGAGCTTTGCATCCAGGTTGGTGATCGGTTCATCCATCACGACCACGTCGGAATCCGTGACCAGGGCACGGGCGATCGCCACACGCTGCTGCTGGCCGCCGGAAAGCTGGCTCGGCAGGTGGTTCGCGTATTCCGTCATGCGGACCTGTTCCAGCGCGTGCATGGCGCGCCGTTTGATCTCATCCTTCGGACGGCGCTGTTTTTTCAGCGGGTAGGATACATTTTCAATGACGGTCATGTGCGGCCAGACCGCGTAATCCTGAAAGACGATGCCGATGTTGCGCTTTTCCGCCGGGACGTTGACGTGTTTTTTCGCGTCGAACAGGACCCTGTCACCCACGGTGATGGATCCGGTCTCCGGCTTGTTCAGCCCGAGCAGTGCGCGTACCAGGGTGGTTTTCCCGCAGCCGCTCGGCCCGACCAGACAGACGATCTGTCCGCTTTCAACCTCAAGCGAGAAGTCTTTCAGAACCGTATGGTCGCCGTAACCGACCGTAATGTTCTCAAAGCGTACGTTTGCCATAAGCATTTACCTCATTGGGTTTTAAATAAGGGGGCATGAGCAGAATGCACATGCCCCCCTTGCCTGATTCGGTCAGGATCGCTTATTTGTTGAAGATCTGATTGAACTGATCCAGATAAGCGCCGGTGTTTTCAGCCAGGTCGTTGAAGTCAACGGGCAGGTTGATGGCGGCGATGGAGGAGGTGTCCACTTTCATTTCGACATCATCGCGGACGGAGACCAGGTTGTTGGCGACCAGGAGTTCCTGACCTTCCTTGGAGAGGATGAAGTCATAGAGCTTCTGAGCGTTTTCAACGTTCTGGCTGTCGGCGAAGATCCCCAGCGGGCTGGTCATGGTGATGACGTCTTCGCTGGTGTAGTGGAAGTTCATCGGGGAACCTTCAGCGATCAGGTTGGCGGAAACGTAGTCCAGGCAGATACCGACTTCATAGGAACCGGCGGCGACGGTGTTGTGGGTCGCGGTGGTGCCGGATTCGAGTTCGATACCGTTGTCGCGCAGGGCTTCAAAGAAGGCAGGACCATATTTCTCGTTCTGCATCATGGCGGCCATCCAGTATTTCGTGGTGGAAGCCTGGGCAGGGTCGGTCATGACGATCTGGCCGTTCCACTTCGGGTCAAGGAGGTCGTTCCAGGTCTTCGGGGCATCTGCTTCATCGACGAGCATGGTGGACCAGGCAATGCCCATGGTCACCAGACGGGCGGCGGTGTAGTAGCCATCCGGGTCGATGTAGGTATCGGCGATGTGATCGGCTTCCGGGGAGGAATAGGGCTGCAGCCATCCTGCGGCTTTGAATTCTTCATAGTCGGACGGGTCGCCGGTCCAGATCACGTCGGCTTCGATCTTGCCGGCCTGGGCTTCGGTCGTCACCTTGGTGATGACTTTGCCGCCGGAAGCATAGTAGTATTCCATGTCAATATCGGGATACGCTGCTTCGAAAGCTTTTTCGATCGCCATCAGCTGGTCTTCCTGCATGGAGGAATACAGCATGACTTTTCCGTCTGCATACGCTGCTGCAGTGCAGAAGAGCAGGCAGAGAGCCAAAACAAGAATAAGGGTCTTTTTCATGAATGATTCTCCTTCTGATTGGTTTTATCCGCACGGATAAATTTAGCATAAAAATCATATCACGCCCGACACAAATCGTCAAGACAGAGAAACGGCCGAAATCCGAAAAATGCCATGTGTGCGGACCGGCCGGCCCTGTTTTCCTATTCACCTTTCGGCTGTTTCGGACCGTATTTATGCTATACTTAGGGGGCAACGGGCAGTTTGGTTGACTTTTTTTTAAAGGACGAACAATGGCACAGTACGGTGATATCAGACTTTACAGCGGTAACGGGAACCTTCCCCTTGCTGAAAATATCGCCAGTTATCTCGGCATTCAGCTGAGCGGCAGGCAGATCATCGAATTTCCGAATGAAAACCTTTTCATAAAACTTGCGGCAAGTGTCCGCGGTAAAGACTGCTATGCGATCCAGTCCACTTCGCGTCCGGTCAACCGCAATATCATGGAACTGCTGATCCTTCTCCAGACGCTTTACCTGGACTCCGCGGCCCGTCTGACCGCTGTCGTCCCCTATATGGCTTATGCGCGTTCCGACAAAAAGGACCAGCCGCGTGTTCCGATCACCGCCCGCCTGATCGCGGATATGATCCAGATCGCGGGGGCGGACCGCTATATCCTGATGAACCTGCATGCGGGGCAGATCCAGGGCTTTTTCAAGATCCCGGGCGACGTCCTGACCGCTTACCATATGCTGGCAGATAATATGAAGCAAAAGATCCGCAAGAAGAAGATCGCTGACCCGGTCGTGGTCAGCGCGGATCTCGGTTTTGCCAAGCAGGCCCGCAATATCGCTGAAGAGCTCGGCACGCCGCTGGCATTCATCGAAAAACGCCGCTCCGGCAATGACGCCAAGGCCTCCGCCCTTTCCATTATCGGTGATGTGGCCGGCCGTGACTGCATCCTCTGCGATGACGAGGTCGATACCGCCGGCTCTATGTCCAACGATATCAACCTGCTCTATCAGCATGGCGCGACCTCCGTCCATGTCTATTTTGTCCATCCGGTGTTTTCCGGAAAAGCAGTGGACCGGCTGACCGCCACGCAAGCGACCGAATTCACCGCGACGGATTCCATTGCTGTTCCTGCGGAAGACAAGGCGCGTTTTGAAGGCCGTCTTGAGATCCTTTCTGTTGCCAGCCTGCTCGGTGAGGTGATCTCCCGTGTGAACCGCGGGACGAGCGTCGGCAGCATGTTCAATGAATAACAATGCCCGAACTGCCGGAAGTTGAAACGATCGTACGTTCCCTTCGTTCCGGCGGCATGACCGGTGAACCTGTTATTGATCGGCAGATTGTTTCTGCCGATCTTTTTAATCCCAGGACCCTTGTGTTCGCGGGAACACCGGCGGAATGCAGCCGGGTGCTGGGCGGATGCAGGATTCTTGAAGCCGGCCGGCGGGCCAAATATATCCGGCTTCGCACCACCGGCCCGGAGATTCTGATCCATCTGAGGAGGAGCGGTGACCTGCGCTGTGAACCCGATGACGATAAGCCGCTGAAGCCGCATGACCGCATGGTTTTTCATTTCGCGGACGGGATGCGGCTGGTTTTCAATGACGTTCGCAAATTCGGGCGTATCTGGGTCACGGATGACCCGGAAAAGGTGCTCGCGGGGCTCGGGGCCGAGCCGCTTGGGGAGGCGTTCACTGCCGAATGGCTGGCGGAAAAGCTGGCCGGGCAGCGCCGTGCAGTCAAAACAGTCCTGCTGGACCAGAGCGTTATTGCGGGGATCGGGAATATCTATGCCGATGAATCGCTGTTCGGTGCCGGGATCCTGCCTTCCCGCCCGGCGGAAAGCCTGAGCCGGGAGGAATGCGCCCGGCTGCGGGATTCGATTCGCAGGACGCTGGCGCTCGCGATCGAAAAAAACGGCTCCAGCTTTGACTGGGCTTACAAGGGCGGTCATTTTCAGAATGAATTTCAGGTCTACGGACGGAAAGGGGAGCCCTGTTCCCGCTGCGGCACCCCGATCGAAAAAACCGTCATCGGGCAAAGGGGCACCCATTACTGCCCCGTATGCCAGAAATAGGCCAATGCTTCTCCCTGCTGACCATTGACTGGCAGCTAATGACTAAGGAACTGCCATCGGGAAGACCTGTTCCCAGGCAAAGCCGCTGTTGGAGGTACGGACCAGGGCGGGCATGCCGAAGTAGGTGGCAATGCCGTAACCGATCGCGGGCGTGATGAACTGCAGTTTGCTGTCCCAGGCCAGCTGGGAGGCTGTCCGCCAGTTCTCCCCGCCGTCCTCCGTGAAAAGGATCTCATACGGATAATCGGAGCCGGGTTCCTTCGCGACAGCGTACCAGCCGTATTCGATCCCGTAAAAGCTCAGGTCTCCGGAAAAAGCCGGCAGACGGCAGGTTTTCCAGGTGTTCAGCCGGTCATAACTCCAGTAAAGGATCGAGACCGGCTCTTTCGTTTCGGAGGTACACTGCAGGACGGCCCAGGCGTACTGGAACTGAAAATCGACGAATTTCGGAACGGAAAGCGAACAGGTATAGGCCGTATCTGTCAGCAGACCGTACGGGATGTTGAATCCGTCCGGCGGAGGAAGCTGCTGTTTGCTCCAGCTGTTCCCCCCGTCCGTGGTGTGCCAGAGGACGGAACCGGGCTCGCTCTGTGTGCTTTCGGCGCTGATCCAGCCTTCCAGCGTATCGCGGAAGACCGCGCCGTTTTTCTTTCCGGAGGAGGGCAGATTTTCGGATGCGGTGGTGACCATCGCGCTCCAGTTCTGTCCGCCGTTATGGGTCGTGTAAAGCCCGATGAATTCCCGGTCTCCGGCGCGTCCGATGCGCATGAAGATCCATCCGTTCCGGGTGTCGATGAAGTCGACCTGCGGGTCGGATACGTACTGGACCGAATATCCGCTGACCGGAAGCGGCGCGGATCCCCAGGTCTGGCCGCCGTCTTCGGTGTACCAGACCGTGATCCCTTTCATGCTGTCATAGCTGTCCGGTTCATAGAAAATGAGCCAGGCGTGATCCGCATCCCGGAAGCAGCTGCTGATCTCTGCCTTCCCGTCCGCGTTGTCATAAATTGCCTGCGAAGGGGTCACGTTTTTCCAGGTCTCACAGTTATCCGTGGTGCGGAGAACGAGTTTATCGCTTTCCCCGGGGATCTGCCCGATCGCCCAGCCGGTCCCGCCGTCGATCATCCGGATCTCAAGGATATTCACGGCAATGGCGGAAGTGATGGCTGTCGGCGCAATGTGGATCGGCGGAGTCGGGGTCGCGGGACGCGCGGTCGGGACCAGGGTAACGGCCTCATAAGTCCGGGTAACGGCTGTTGTGGGGGTGGGAGTGTCGGTGCCGATGATGATCGGCTGCAGGTCATAGATCTGAACGGAGCAGCCGCAGATCAGAACTGAAAGGAAGATGAGGAGCAGGTGCGCGGTGCGTTTCACATCCGCTCATCCTTCCGCAGGATGTCCAGGACCAGGATCTTGGTGGAATGATTGAACGGTGCCGGATCCGCGGGCAGGGCTGAAGTCTGTACGGGGCTGAACCCGAAGAATGACTCCGGCACGGGAATGATCTCCCCGATGGAGAGCCAGGGACCGCAGAGCGGCTCCAGCTGCGCCAGCAGGTCTTTCCCTGAAAGGAAAAGCGCATTGGAGACAGTGATGATCTTCCCGCCGTGTGCCGCCAGCGGCCGGATCTTGTTGACCGGTGCGGCAAGGTTCCCGGCGGTATCCACTTTTCCGCCGCGTCCGGTTCCGGCAAAGAAGGGGGGATCCAGAATGATGATATCGAACAGCCTGCCGGAGCGGCGCAGCGCGGAGGTCACATGAAAGAAATCCCCGATCAGGTATTCCTGGGTGCTGCGGCGGGCGCTGAGGTAATTGGCGTTGAGGTCGGTCTGTGTGACGGACAGTGCTCCGCCGGCTTCCGCGGCGTCTCCAAGGCTTCCCGTATAGGCGAAGGTGTTGAGGACGCGTTTCCCCGCGGCGTTGTTCAGGAGCCATTTCCGCAGCAGGCTGCTGTCCAGGTAAAAGCCGCAGTCTTTGTTGAGCCGCAGGTCCACCGGATAGTTCACGCCCCATTCCCGGATCTTCCGGGACGGTTCGCTGCCTGTGAGCAGGATCCCCTTTTTCTCCTCTTCATCTCCGCTGTAACGGTTTTTGAAAAGGACGTTTTCGATGCCCGGGACTTCTTCCGTACAGATCCGGCAGAGTTCTTCCTTCAGCGCTGTGCCCGGACACTTTTTCCGGGATGCCCAGAGAATCACGGCGGTGCTGCCGTAGCGGTCGGCGGAAAACTCCGGAATGCCTTCGTGAAAGCCGTTGAACAGGCGGTAGGCATTTGTGTCCGGATCGGCATGCAGCATTCCGCGTTTCCGGAATGCATTGCGGAGGATCTGATCAAGATTGGTGGGCGGTGTGTATTCTTCCATGACCGGTTAAACAAAAATACTCACCCGCGGGGCGGGCGAGCTGTTATGTTTTTTTGTGTGACGGATCTCAGAAACGGATCGAAGAGAGGACCATGGAAAGGACCAGCAGAATCGAAACGATCGCGATCCCGATCCCCCAGGTGCGCTGGGTCCGCTGCTGCTGGGACTTCTGGCGATTCTGTTCCTTGGTCAGTTTGTCGGCACGGTTCTGGTATTTGGACTTCTTTTCTCTCATTTTGTACTCCTTTATAAAAGGGCAGTGCGGCCCTTATTATTTTGAACTGTCTTTTGATTCAGAAGACGCTGCCGGCTTGGCCGCGGCCCCGCCTGAGGCGGTTTCAGACCCTTTCTCCGCCGTTTCATGAGCAGAGCCTTCCGCGGAGGAAGATTCATGATGGAACGGCATCTGTCCGGAAGGGGAACGGTTGTCGGTCGAGTAGAACCCCGAGCCTTTGAACACGATCCCTACCGGTGAATATACTTTATGAAGCGTCTGCTTTCCGCATTCAGGACATTCGGTAAGCGTGTCATCAGTAAAATGCTGGAAAATATCAAACTGATGACCGCAGGTTTCACATCGATAAGTATACGTAGGCATATTTCAATATTATACTCAAGTTCGGTAAAAAAGGATGGGCTTTGTGTGATTTTATAAATGAGTCAGCAGGGACGGTTCTTTTTGACTCTTTTTTTTCAATAAAAAGAGTCAAAAAGAACCGTCCCTGCTGATCTGTCATACGTTTATCACTAATTTTCGAAAAACTCTTGACGAAAAAAGGGGTGAGGAGTATAAATATGGAGTCGTTAGGACATGCCCTCTTAGCTCAATTGGATAGAGCGTTTGCTTGCGGAGCAAAAGGTTGGGGATTCGAATTCCTCAGGGGGCGCACGAAAACCGGTCTCAGACCGGTTTTTTTTTTTTTTTTTTAATAGTGAAAAGTGAATAGAAAAGGTGTCGCTTCGCGACGATTTATGATGGTGCAGGTGCCGCAGGGGCCGGTTGCCGGGAGGCACTTGTGCCGGATGGAACCGTTCCCGAAGGCACGTTTTGCAATGAGCTCAGCGGGTCGCGGAGCGTTCAATTAACCGACGCGAAGCGTCACCTGCTTCAACGAATGACCAATAACCAGATACTTATGACAGCCGCAGACTAAAATAGAAAATAAATATTAGAAATATATTAGAACTTCTTGGCAAATAGAAAATAGTTGCTATAATGAAGGACATGATGAGCAGAAACTTTGGAACGGATGAATTTGATCTTGAAGCGATCCTGGGAAAACGGGAGCCGGTGGCGATCACGGACGAGAAGCGTGCGTGTGAATTCCCGCGGTCCCGGACGGAATACCGTTCCGAAGGGCTCTCTCCGGAAGCGCCGGAGCTTTTCAACTACGAAGGCCTTTCCTTTGAGGAGATGGCCGCCTCGATTTCGGAGGACGTAATTGAGCTTCACGGCATTGCTGAAGTGACGAACCGCTTTTCCCAGACGTATCTGGAGCTTTCCCGGCTGCTGGAACGCGGGATCACAGAGGTGGCTTCCTGCTGGGTGACGCGTGCTGCCTTTGAAAAGCAGGGCGTTGTTTTCAAAAATCTGAAGATGCCCGGGATCCCCATGCTGTACGGGATCGTCTCCGGGCATTTCCGCAAGTGCCATTCCGCGGTCAGCGGGACGACGATCCAGAACCGGCGGTTCTGGACGGGCATGCTGGAAATGGAGATCCGCTGGTACCACCTGGCCCGGCGCCTGGGCTGATCCGTGCGGGAAAGATCAGCATCGATAAAATGCTGGAAAAGCTGGACGCGGACCTGCTGCGGGACCGTTCTGCCGCGCCGAAAAAGCAGACCACCCCGGAGGGTGCGAAAGCGCTGCCCGAAGGGAGAGCAGTTTCTTTCCCGGTGATTGGGACTTTTCTGCGCGAAAAGTTCGGCAAAGGCGCGGAACGGGAAAAGGAACCTGTGCCGGTGTCCGCCCCTGAGAAGGCGGAAGCACCGAAAGTTTATGCCAGCATGAAACAGCGAAAAAAGGCGGAGCGTCTCGCCCGCAGACACGCGGCGGAAAACCTTGCTGTTGCCGAAAAGACTGAAAAAACTCCGGATACCCCGCGGCAGGCCGGCGCGTTCCGGGACCGGATCCGTGAGATCATGATGGATCCGGCAGGACCGGCCATGGCTGCCGTTGCGGAAGAATTCCCTGAAAACCTGCTCTCCAAAGGAGTCCCCCTGCCTGTCAGGGCATGAGGCTCTCCCGAAAATAGCCGAAACCGGCCGGTTTCGGCTTATTTTGGTTGGATTTTCATTATCCGTCAGTAGTCATTAGTCAGCAGCTGGAATAAGTGACGCTTCGCGTCGGATCCGGGATGTGTGCTGCGGGCGGTTTAGGAACAGTTTCATGTGCCCAAAGCGGTTTGCCTGCCCGGGCACTGGGAACTGTCCCCCCGGACATCAGGCGTTTGTTTCTGCCGCTTCCTTTTGATAATAGTCGCAGATATCACTGAGGAAACATTCGCCGCATTTCGGTTTGCGGGCGTCGCAGAGACGGCGTCCGAGCAGGATCAGGTTGATGTGGGCCGGGCCATAAACTTCCGGGGCGAAAAGATCCAGCATCAGCATATGGGTGCGGTCGACGTTCATTTTTTCCGGGCGCAGCCCCAGCCGGCCGGTGATGCGGTAGATGTGCGTGTCGACCGGAAAAGCCGGCATCCCCAGGCAGAAGACCATCACGATGGAGGCGGTCTTCAGGCCGACGCCGTCGAAGGCGGTGAGCCAGGCCCGGGCCTCATCCGGGGACTTTTCTTTAAGGAACGAGAGATCGTAGTCGGGGGCCTCCGCGGAGATCTCGCGCAGGACTTTTTGGATGCGCGGCGCCTTCTGGTTGGCAAGCCCGGCGTTGCGGATGCAGTCAGCCACGGCTTCGGTCGGGGCGTCCCGTACGGCATCCCAGTCGGGGAAGGTCTGCTTCAGCTTCGCGAAGGCTGCATCGCGGTTGCGGTCATTGGTGTTCTGGGAGATGATGGTGTTGACCAGCTCGTCAATGGCGGGAAGCGTGTTCCAGTCCGGCATTCCCCAGTGTTCCATCAGCCGGTCATAAACGATTTTTGCTTTTTCTTTTGCGTCCATTGTTCTGTCCTCCCCGCAGGATCTGCTTGCGGCCGTGCGTTTTTCCATGAAAAAAGGGGGACGGTGTTGTCCCCCTTTGATTGTATCAGTTTTTATCTTTAGTATTCGTCGAAAATGGCGTTGAATTTCGTGACGTCGATCTGCGCCTGGTTGTTGTTGCGGCGCTCGTTCAGGATCATGAAGCCGGCTTCGCCATCCTCGAAATCGCTGTCGCGGAGTTTGCCGTTTCTGATCGGGAACTGTTCCACGTCGTTGATGAAGATCCGGATCTCATCGCCTTCGCAGGACATCTTGAGGGTGTTCTTGACGTTGAGGCCGAGTTTCAGATCATAAGTGAAGTAGCGGTCCATCCCCGGATGCAGGATGACATACGGGTTCTTGCCGCGGTCTTTCAGGTACTGGTCATACTTGTAGACCGTATAGCTGCCTGCGTGTTCCCCGGAAATGACCACGCGGAATTCATACCAGCCGTAATCGTGATAGCGGCAGATCACACCGTACTGGACATTGTTGGACAGAACATTCTCAAAAGTCACTTCAACAGTCTGATCCGCGGCGAAGGTATTGTCGTTCTTGACATAGAGGGTGGTGTCGTAGTTCGGAAGGTGGAAAGAAATGCGGCGGCGTTCCGGGATCAGGTAATCCGTATCGGGGTTGCCGAGCATCACATCATAATACCACCCGTTTGATGAATAATCGGGGTCGGAAAAATCATCTTTGAAGTCAGCGGACGCGGTCATGAATACCGCAAGCGAACTGATGAGAACAAACACAAGGGTGAGGAAAACAAGTTTTTTATTCATGGACGGCCTCCTGCTCCGAACTTTTTTTGTAAGAATAAATATACATGAATTAAACAAAAAAGTCAAGCGGAGAAATGGCCGTTTCGGGCGGCGCGCTGCCGCTGGATCAGGAGGATCAGCAGCAAAATTCCGAGGAGAACGCAGATGCCGCCGGCGATGAGCCACAGGACCGTCGGCTGGCCGAAGAGCGCGGCGTTTTCCATGGGAAAATCCCGCGCGAGCATGTTCCAGCGTTCGATGGTCTGATCTTGCTCGCTGACGATCATCCGCAGCCAGAAGCGGGACTGATAGACCGGCACGGTTTCCTCCGGTGTGAAGGTCCATTCAAAAAGGAAGGTATCGCGGTTGACTGCCGGCTGGCGGATCGATGCGAAGGGGGTGACGCCGGCACTGACGAAGGAGGTCTGGGCTTCCAGATTGATGTTCCAGTTCGGCAGCGGACCGGTGCAGGCGCTGATGCGCGGTGCCCGGCTGAGCCGGACTTCGGCTGTTGCCTTATAGCTGCTGCCGACAGCCGCACGGACCGGGTGGCGCAGGGTCAGCGTCCCGTCCGGGATCTCCAGCGTGCACTGCACGGTGCCGTAACTGACCGTCAGTTCCCGGGCGGGAAACCCGGAGGTCTGTACGGCCGGGATATAGGTGAGCCCGTACCAGATGAAGACAGCGAGCCCGGGCAGCAGGAAAAGCAAGGCCAGCCCGAGCAGGACGGCCGATGCTCCGGAAAGGGTCCGCCGTTTTTCATTGCGGGCGGTTTGGTTTGAGGTTTTTGATTTCATTCCAGATCCTGATCTTTTCTTCGGCGCTCATCTCAAACAGGTTCTTCCCCTGTCCGGCCGCGGTCCTTTCCACATGACCGAATCGTTCGCGGAACTTCAGGACCGCCATGCGCAGGGCGGTCTCCGGATCGGTCTTATGCAGCCGGGCGAGGCTGACCACGCAGAAAAGAATGTCCCCGAGCTCTTCTTCCAGCTCTGCGGGTGTTTCAGCCTGTCGGAATTCCTCCAGCTCTTCATCCAGCTTCCGGCGGACGTCTTCCGGAGATTCCCAGTCGAAGCCGGTCTTGGCCGCGCGTTTCTGGCAGGACCAGGCCTGGGAGAGCGCCGGCATGGCTTTGGAAATACCATCCAGTGCTCCGCCGGTCTTGTGCTTTCCAGCTCTTTCTTTCTGTTTGATCTTTTCCCAGCGCACCATGACCTCGTCTGGGCTGATCTCTTCCGGGCTCCCGAAGACATGCTCATGGCGGAAAATGATCTTGTCATTGATGCGGCTGATCACATCGCCCATCGTAAATTCCCCGTTTTCGGCACCGATCTGCGCCTGCATGATGATGTGGAGCAGAACATCGCCCAGCTCCTCGGTGACCGCCCCGATGTCCGCGCGGTCCAGTCCGTCCAGCAGTTCATAGACCTCCTGCAGAATATCGTCCCGCAGGCTCTGATGGGTCTGTTTTTTATCCCACGGGCAGCCGTGCGGTCCGCGCAGGATGGCCACGGTATTCTGGAAAGTCTCAAAGGCAAACTGTTCGGGCATGGGCGGAATCTCCAGGTAGGACGCGCCGGCGAAGATGTCTTCACCGCTGTCCAGGTCTTTTGCCGTAAGTTCCCGGGACCCGCCTGCGCTGTAGAGGCGGAGCGGGTGGGCTGCGGGGTATTCCTCCCGCAGCAGCTCAGAGAAATGACGCGGGTCCCGCGGGGCGCGGACCAGGATCCGCAGTGTGGGTGGGACCGGTAAATGGCGCATTCCGCCGAGCGCTTCGCCATCCAGGACGACCGTATTGATCGGGATCCGGTCGAATTCGTTCGGGGTTCCAGTCATCAGTCCTCCAGATATTTCGGGTAAAAGCCGCGGAAGTCATCGATCACGGCATAAAGCTTCGGATCCTTGTAGATCTCCGCGTCTTTCGGGCCGGAACGGCGGGCGATGATCCGGCCGATCCCGGCATTCCGGGCCGAAAGGATCCCGTTGCCCGAGTCTTCACAGACCACGCAGTCCGCCGGGTCCAGCCCCAGCCGGGCGGCGGCCCGCAGGTAGACGTCGGGTGCCGGTTTTGAAGGGAATGTCCGATCATCGTAGATGATGCGGTTCCGGGAAAACCAGCGCTCCAGGCGGAAGGTTTCGATATAAAACTCCACGTTGGTGATCTCCGAGGCGGTGGCGATCGCCATGGGGAATGCGTCGGCCTGCAGCGCTGTGAGCGTTTCCTCCACGCCGGGCAGCAGGACCGTCTTCGCGGGGTCTTCCCGGCATTGCCTGCGGTATTCCTGCTCTTTCTCGTCCGTGAAAGTGATGTCGAAATGCTTTTCCGGGTCGAGCCCGTTGATGTAATCCAGAATGTCCACGTTTCCGAGTCCGTAAACCGACCGGCGGAACTCACCGGGGAGCAGTCCGCGTCCGAAATATTTGCGGAAGAGCGCGTCCCACGCGGCGACCTGCTGGTCGTAGTCCTCAAAAAGGGTGCCGTTAAAATCAAAAATGATGCCTTTGAACATGGTCTTTATTATATGACGTTTTGCCCGTGCCTGCCTGCATCCGCCCGGATAAGGTGCGGCCGCGGGACTGCCTTTTTCCGCCGGATGTGCCTTTTGGCTCTCTGTTGCTGTATAATAAAAGATGGGTTTTTCCATGCAGGTACTCATTTTTGACTGCCTCCTGCGGCGAAACCTAAACAGCAGTGATCTTACATCACGGAGGAACCATGCATTACGAAGCAGACACGCACACCCACACACTCGCAAGCGGCCACGCCTACAACACGATCATGGAGATGGTGCAGGCAGCAGCCGACCGCGGGCTGAAGGCGGTCGCCATCACCGACCATACCCCGGGCAGGAACAACCTCGAGATCCCGGGCGCGCCTTATGAGATCTATTTCCGCAACTACCGGGTGATCCCGCGGGAGATCAAAGGCGTTCGGGTGCTGATGGGTGCGGAGGTCAACATTTTCAACGACGGTACGGTCGATATGAGCGAACGCGCGCTCAAGCAAATGGATATCGTCATCGCCAGCATCCACCACCAGTGCTATTCCGATGCCGGTCTTGAGGCAAACACACAGGCCGTTCTGAAGGCCATCTCAAATCCGTATGTGGATATCCTCGGACATCCGGATGACAGCGCTACCCCGCTGGATTATGAACGGATCGTGGCCAAAGCCGCCGAAACAGGGACGATCATGGAAGTCAATGAAAACTCCTATCGGCAGCCCTGGCTGCGGAAAAACTGCAGGGAAAATGCACTGCGCTATCTGGCGCTGTGCCGCGAGATGCGGGTGCCGGTCGCCATCGGCAGCGATGCGCACTTTATGGATATGGTCGGCTCTCATGAATATAACGAGGCGCTGCTGGAGGAGATCGGGTTCCCGATGGATCTGGTGGTGAATACCGACGCGGAACGGCTGATCCGTTACCTGAAGGAAAGGAAAGAACGGATCGCTTCCGCACAGTGAGCGGCCGGAGGAAGAAAACACCGTGAGATGGCTGCTTCTGATCTATATGATCATTATGTCCCTGGCGGCATTTGCCGCTTTCGGGATCGATAAATTCAGGGCGAAAACCGACCGCTGGCGCATCCGTGAGCGGACCCTGTTCCTGCTCGCGCTGCTCGGCGGCGGGGTGGGCGCCTTTTTGGGAATGCGGGTCTTCCGCCACAAGACCCGTCATACACAGTTTGTGATCGGCATTCCGGCCATCATGGCCGTTCAGCTTATGCTCAGGTGTCTGAGCGGGCCCCGTCCGGAGGTATTGGTATGGAGAATGAACGCGCGGACCTGTTTCTTGACCGTTACAAACAGCTCGAACAACTGCTGAAGGTGCATTACGCCAACGAGAGCGGACGCTATGAAAGCGTCGTGGCCCGGTACGAAAACTCAAGAGAGTGCGGCGACATGGGCGATGAGCTCCGGGCGGTCCGGGAGATCCGCAACCTCCTGCAGCACAGCCCCAAGATCGACGGCTCCTACATCGTCACGCCTTCCGATGCCGTCATGGACTCGCTGGAAAAAGTCATCCGGATGGTCGAGCATCCGCGGCTGGCCGTTGATTACGGCGTGAAGGAGCATCAGGTCTTCAAGACCACACTCAACAGTTCGCTGCTGAAGGTCATCAAAGTGATGCAGGACCGCGGGTTTTCCCACGTCCCGGTCATTGAGGACGGCCGGATCTATGGCGTGCTGAGCGCGTATACAGTCTTCGAGTTTGTCGCGAAGCAGGGGATGGCCATCCTCACGGAAACCACCAAAGTCAAGACCATGCGCGAGTATCTGCCCGTCGGGAAGCACCGGAACGAATATTACATCTTCATGCCCCGAACCGCGACCTTCATCGAGGCCGACGAGGCTTTCCAGAAACGCGACAGCAAGGGCCGCCGCCTGGTGGTGATCTTCATCACCGAACATGGTCAGCCCGACGAACCCATGATCGCCATGCTCACCCCCTGGTCCGTCGTAGGCAAATGACCGGGACTGATATATAAAAAAACAGGATCCGTTGAAGGATCGCTGTTTTTTGCTGACTTTTTCTTTGAGCGGTACGGTGTTTATTCGGTGAGAAGCTGGAGCGTGTAGGGGTGCTGCGGGTGGGCGTAGACGGTCTCGACGTCTCCGCATTCAACGATTTCGCCCTTTTTCATCACCATCACGCGGTCACAGATCTGGTAGATCACGTTGAGGTCGTGTGAGATAAAGAGGTAGCTCAGGTTATACTGTTTCCGGACATCTGCCAGGAGCTTCAGGATCTGGGCCTGAACGGTGACGTCCAGTGCACTGACCGGTTCGTCGAGGAAGATGAGCTCCGGCTGCTGGATCAGGGCCGCGGCGATGGCGACGCGCTGGCGCTGTCCGCCGGAGAGTTCATCGGGATACCGTTCCGTGTAGGATGCCGGCAGACCGACTTTGTCGAGCAGTTCCAGCACTTTTTCTTTCCGCTCTTTTCGGTTATATTTTTTCAGCACGCGCAGCGGTTCCTCAATGATCCAGCCGATTTTCTTGTAGGGGTTCAGGGAGCCGTATGGGTTCTGAAAGACCATCTGCGGGCGGAAGGTCCTGTGGGTGATGGTTCCGGTGATATCTTTTTCGATGCCGAGAATGGCACGGGCCAGGGTGCTTTTGCCGCAGCCGGATTCACCGACCAGGCCCAGCACTTCACCGCGGCGGAGTTCAAAGCTGACGTCGTGCAGGATATGGGTGCGTTTCGCGTGTCCGAAGAGGGTCTGCTTCCCGTACCAGACGTTGAGGTTTTCGGTTTTTACGACGTAATCAGACATATCTTTTCTTCCTTGTGGGAATGGCCGCGATGAGCTCTCTGGTGTAGTCTTCCTGCGGTGCGTTGAAGACCTGCTCGACGGGGCCGGTCTCGACGATGTTGCCGCGGTACATCACGATGACCCGGGTGCAGAGACGGCGGACCAGGGAAAGGTCATGGGAAATGTAAAGGATCCCGACGTTGTCCTGTTCGTTTTTGTGTTTGAGCAGCTTCAGGATCTGCGTCTGCACGGTGACGTCCAGCGCGGTGGTCGGTTCGTCGGCGATGAGCAGCGCCGGGTGGCAGATGAGCGCGGATGCGATCATGACGCGCTGGCACTGTCCGCCGGAAAGCTGGTGCGGGTATTTTTTGATGGTGATCTCCGGATCCGGAAGGTCTACATCACGGATGGCCTGCAGGACCCGTTCGCGGCGTTCTCCTTTGCTGAGGTCTGTGTGCAGCAGGAGCGGTTCTTCGATCTGGGGACCGACCGGGATCAGCGGGTTCAGTGAGGCGACCGGGTCCTGGAATATGAACCCGATATCCCTGCCGCGGATGGCGCGCATTTCTTTGTCGTCCGCTGCGATCATGTCTTTCCCCATGAAGGTGATCTCCCCGGTGAGGGAGGCTTTTTCGTCGGAAAGCAGGCGGGTGACAGCCAGTGCCATGATGGTCTTCCCGGCGCCGGATTCCCCGACAATGCCGAGCCTTTCGCCGGCATCCATGGAAAAACTGACACCGTGGAGCGCTTCGCCCCCGATGCGGTCATGAAAGCGGATCACGAGGTCTTTGACATTCAGCATCATTCGATATCCCCCAATCCGTCCGAAAGCAGACCGAAACCGAGAATGAGCAGGATGATCATCCCGCCCGCCGAGAGCGGATACCACGGAGCGCTGTACAGGTAGGTCTGGGATTCGGAAAGCATCCGGCCCAGGCTCGGATCCGGCGGCTGTACGCCGATGCCGAGAAAACTCAGGCTGGCTTCCGCCAGTACCGCGTTGTTGAAGCCGATCGCTGTTGTAGACAGCAGGGTGTTGACGGCGTTCGGCAGGATGTGTACGAACATGATGCGCAGGGAGGAAACACCCTCAAGCCGGGCGCATTTGACGTAATCCAGATTTTTGATGCGGGAAAATTCGGAACGGGTGATTCGGGCGAAGCTCGGGATAAACAGCAGTCCGAGGGCGATCACGACGTTCTTCTTTCCGGGGCCCAGCAGGCTGACAAACACCAGCGAGAGCAGGATGCTGGGAAAGGAATTGAGCACGTCGTTCAGGCGCATGACGACTTCGTCCAGTACACCGCCGTAATAGCCGGTGAAAGCGCCGACGATGATGCCGCATCCGAGCCCGAACAGGACCGTGAGGACCGAGATCCAGAGCGTGCTGACGCCGCCTTTCAGGACACGGGAGAAAATATCACGGCCGAAGTTGTCGCAGCCGAGGATATGTTCCCGGGAAGGGCCGGTCAGCCGCAGGGAGGCATTCATTTTATCCGGGTTGTAAGGGGTCCAGAAAATGCCGACTGTCAGCAGGATCACGACCACTGCCGAGATGATGGCCCCGAAGATAAGATTGTAGTTCGGTTTCTGTTTCATTCCGGATGACTCCTCAGCGCATGCGTGTCCGCGGGTCCACGATCTGGCAGAGCAGATCCGCGAGATAGTTCATGGAGATAACAACCAGGGCGATGATCATAACGATGGTCAGGACCATCGGATAATCGCGGTTGGAAATAGAGACCAGCAGCAGGCGGCCGAGGCCCGGGATCACGAAGATCTGTTCAATGATGATGCTGCCGGCGACGATGTTGGAGAAGGTCATCGCGAGAAATGTGATGACCGGGATGAGTGCGTTCCGCAGGACGTGCACATAAAGCAGCCGGTTTTTGGTGTTGCCGCGGCTGGTCCCGGAACGGACGTAGTCTTTGGTCATTTCGGTAATGATGGAACTGCGGAGCAGCTTGATCGTCATCGCGCAGCGCGGGAGGGCGATGGCCAGCGCGGGGAAGAAAAGATATTTCCAGAACCCGGCCGGATCTTCTGCGTGGGTGATGAAATTGCCCGGCGTGAAGAAGCGCAGGGTGATCCCGAACACGGATGTGAAGACGATGCCGGAGAAAAACGGCGGGATCGCCATGACGATCTGGTTGATCCCGACCAGCAGGCTGTTAAGCGGACTGCCGAGCAGTTTGGCGTAAAGGATCCCGAGCGGGAATGAGATGATGATGACGAGCGCGAATGCCATGACGGAAAGGGCGGCCGTGATCGGGATCTTGTCCCCGATGATCTGCGCTACCGGCATGCGGTAACCCAGGGAGATCCCCAGATCGCCTTTTGCGAATCCGGAGACCCATCTGCCGTACCGGACCAGCAGCGGCTTGTCATAGCCGAGCTCGGCACGCATCGCGGCGATCTGTTCGGGAGTGGCTTCTGTCCCCAGCATGGCGGTGACGGAGTCCCCCGGGATGATCTGGAATGCCATGAACGCGGCAAACGAGAACAAGAACAGGGTTAGGATGAGGCTGATGGTTTTCTTCGCGATATGCATAATTCCTCTGACCTGTGAATCATACCTTGTTTTTGCCGCTATTTCGGAAAGAAAGGACATAAATCCGGATTTTTTATCCCCGGTTTCCCGGAAAGACGTGAATCCGCGGGACTGGATGTGACCATGAAAATTGAAAGAATGAACCTGCACCGTATTGCGGTTCTGTGTCCAAACCCTTTATGATGTGCTGCAGAAACTGTGCTGCCTTGCGGCGATGGCTGTTGGGCCTGTACGGGCATGAGCATGGTTCCGCACAATGATTGCGCTGCGGATGCTAAAGGACGCCGCTGCGCCTATGATATGGTTCTCCTGAGCGGTGGTGGATCCGTAATAATAAATTCCCTGTATTTTACCCCTTGACAAGTCATTTTAAACCTGTATAATTTTCTAATATATTGATAGAACAAATATAATATAAAATATGGCGCTTAATATTCATAAAAAAATTTGTTTATGAGGAGAATTTTTTTTGCAGCAGAAAATTTTTCATTTTTCAGAAACGGGATCCGTCAAACGTTCAGAAGATAAATTTCTTGAATTTGCTTCGTGAGATGACGTCATTTTTTCGGCGGCTTTTGAGACCTGTTTGCAGATGAACGCTGTTGTTCCCGGTGATGTTATAAACAGCTGCCGGCGCAGGCTTCGTTATGGAAGCGCCGGCGCCGGCAGACTGACTGTTCCGGATGGAGTGATCCCGTTGTTTACCAGTTCTCGTAGCGGGTATGTCGGTCAAGAGCGGAGATTCGGGCCATTTCCTCATCCGAGAGCTCAAAATCGAAAATGTCATAATTCTCGGCAATATGGTCCGGGTTTGAGGAACCCGGGATCGCGATGAAGCCGGCCTGGAGGTGCCAGCGGAGGATCACCTGCGCCGGAGTTTTCCCGTGAGATGCGGCGATCGCGGTGATCACCGGGTCAGAGAAATGTTCCTGCGTGTGGCCGCGTCCGCCGAAGGGGTACCAGGACTCGATCACGATGCCGTACTGTTCCGCATAATCCCTGAGTTCGCTGTTCTGATAATACAGATGGTTCTCATTCTGGATCACCGCGGGAATGATGCGGGCGTAGGAGAGGACTTCCTCAAGGGCGGCAGGCGTATAGTAATTGGAGATGCCGATCGAGCGGATCTTTCCGGCGTCAACAGCGTCTTCCATTGCCCGGTAAACCGCCTCGTCGTTCCAGCCCGGCTGGTGGATGAGCATCAGGTCCAGATAAGAGACATTCAGATCCCGCAGGGAGTCATCGATCGCCTGAGCGGAGCGATCGTAATCTCCGGGCATGATCTTGCTGGTGATGAAGACCTCCTCCCGTGAGACGATCCCTTCGTCAATGGCCCGCTGCAGCCCTTTGCCGACGCCGGGCTCACAGCGATAATAGCGGGCCGTGTCGATCAGCCGCATTCCGGCTTTGAGGGCATGATAGACGGAATTTTCCGCCTGTTCATTGGAAAGTGTCCAGGTGCCCAGGCCGATAATGGGCATCTCGTATCCGCTGTTGAGCCGGACGGTCTGTTTTTCGAAATCGAATTTTCCGGCGGAAGTGCTTTCCGGCGGAGTCAGGGAGAAGCGGGCTGTGATGCCGCCGGTCCCGAGGATCTGCTTCAGTTCGTCCTGCGTCAGTCCCTGTACTTTTCCGAGCCGGGTGAAGTCCCAGCTGTTCACGGCATAGTAGATTGTGATCTGGTTACCCTGATAGAGGATCACATCGCCGGGTTCGGTCGTGATCGGTTCGTCATTGCGCGGAAGTGTCGTACCGAGGGGGCCGACTTTTTCAAAGCTGCCGTAGTCGTGCATCTCAACGCTCAGGTCTCCGGCCGCCAGCAGGGTCATGAAAGCTTCCGAGGATGAGTTCCCGGAGGGTTTGATCGTGAGGACGCTGTCATTGATATAAGCGTAGATCATGGTTGCATCTCCTGTGCCGGTGTTCTCCTGTGCCGATGCGGAACAGACCGCCGCGAGCAGCATCAGAAGGAGTAAGTATAAAACACGTTTGTTCATTGTACCCTCTCAGTGGATCATACCGGGAAAGTGCGGTCCGGGACCGGTTCCCGGAGGGTTTTGTCCGCTCAGCGGACCAGATATTTTTCGAAGAAGGCCTGGATCTTATCAAAGGGGATGACGTCCATTTTCCAGTAAAGGTCCGTATGGACAGCCCCGGGGATGATCATCAGTTCCTTATTGTCCGTGTATTTATTCCCGCGGATCATGTTGGCGTAGGCATCTTTGCTGAAATACAGGGAGTGGGCATTTTCACCGTGGATCATCAGCACAGCGGAGCGGATCTCATTGGAATATTTCAGGATCGGCTGATTGATGAAGCTGAGGCAGCCGGTCACATTCCAGCCCGCGTTTCCGCCGACAGAGCGGGGATGGTAGCCGAGCGGTTTCTTGTAAAAGTCCACGTAGTCTTTCATGAACTGAGGGGCATCCTCGGGGAGCTGATCGGGTTCCGGAAGTCCGCCGCCGGCTTTGTAAAAGCCGTTCCGGTAGTCTTCGGTCCGCTGCGCGTTCATTGCGGCCTTTTTCTCATAACGGGCTTCTTCGCTGTCTTCAGCGTCGTAGTAACCGTTGGCGTTGACGCGGGTCATGTCGTACATGGTGGAGGTTACGGTCGCTTTGATGCGGGTGTCGATAGCTGCTGCGTTCAGGGCCATGCCGCCCCAGCCGCATACACCGATGATGCCGATCCGTTCCGGATCCACATCATCCCGGAGGGAAAGGAAGTCGACCGCGGCCTGGAAGTCTTCGGTGTTGATGTCCGGGGATGCCATGAAACGGGGCTCGCCGCCGCTTTCTCCGGTGAAGGACGGGTCGAACGCCAGTGCCACGAAGCCGCGGGCGGCCATTTCCTGGGCGTAGCGTCCGGAAACCTGCTCTTTGACAGCCCCGAAAGGTCCGGAAACAGCAATGGCGGGGAGTTTCCCCGAAGTATTTTTCGGGCTGAACATGTCTGCGGCCAGCGTGATGCCGTATCGGTTGGCAAAGGTCACTTTGCAGTGATCAACATTTTGATTCCGTTCATAGGTCTTGTCCCACTCCTGTGTGAGATGCAGCGCTTCGGTTTTCATCATGGTAAATTTGATCCTTCCTTATCGATTTTGTCATTACGATCGTATAATACTATTGTAGAACCTAAAGCTGACTTTAAGTCAAGGGCGTTTTGATAAAAAGTGAGGTGGACTCATGTACACGATCGGTGAGGTGTCGGAAATGTTCGGCATCCCTGTTTCGACCCTGCGCTATTATGACAGGGAAGGCCTTTTCCCGGGGCTGGAACGGAAGTCCGGTATTCGGAAATTCAGCGAACAGGAGCTGGAGGCGCTCCGTGTGATCGAGTGTCTCAAGGCTTCCGGACTGGAGATCCGGGATATCCGGAAATTTATGGAATGGACAACAGAAGGCAGTTCCTCCTATGAACGGCGGAAGCAGCTGTTTGAGGCAAGGCTGAAGACGGTGGAGGCGGAAATCGGGAAAATGCAGAAAACGGCGGATATGCTGCGGTATAAGTGCTGGTATTATGAGACAGCCATCCGGGACGGTTCCGAAGACGGGCTGAACACGATGATTCCTGACGGTCTGCCGCCCGAAATTCGCGAACTCTACGAAAAGGCGCATGGCTGAATATCCGAATATGACCTGTGTTTATCTGCCGTTAAATGGTACAATTAGGAACCACAAGAAAGTGAGGTCTAACTGATGAAACGATTCGGATATCCGGAATTTGATGAAAACGGAGTGCGGACTCTCTGCACGTATGATAATGAGTACAGCCATATGCTGATGGACATCAGGGTCTATCGCTTCAAGGCCGGTGAAAAAAGATCCTTCTGCCGTGAAGGGGAAGAGATCGCTGCCCTGCTCCTGAAGGGAAAGATCGTCCTGACTGCCGGTGAGCTTTCCGTCACCTGCTCCCGCGAGAGCGTATTCACCGAACGCCCGTATGCCGCGCATGTCTGCGGCGGTGATACGATCACGGTCGAGGCCCTTGCCGATGACTCCGAAGTTCTGATCCAGTGCACGCACAACGACAAGAATTTCCCTGCCAAGCTGTATTATCCGGATGATATTCCGTGGATCTATTCCGGAGCGAAGGGTAAGTTCGGCAACACTGCCAACCGCCAGGTGAACACCGTTTTCGATTATGAACACGAACCGTGGTCCAATATGGTCCTCGGTGAAGTAATGAATGACCGCGGCAACTGGTCCGGTTATCTGCCGCACTGCCACCCGCAGCCGGAATGCTATTACTTCCTCTTCGACCGGCCGGAAGGCTTCGGTGCCAGCTTCGTCGGCGACAATGTTTATAAGAGCGTTGACGGCAGCTTCTCCGCCATTCCCGGCGGTGAACTTCACCCGCAGGCTGTGGCCCCGGGCTTCCTGATGTATACCTGCTGGATGATCCGCCATCTGGACGGCAAGCCCTGGCTGCAGACCGACCGCTGCGAAGACGAACGCTACGTCTGGATGCACGACCATAAATTCGTCAACCAGCCGGACATCCACTGATCATCTGAACCTGGAAACAGAAGGGACCGCAGCATGGCGGTCTCTTTTGTTTTAAGCCGGCCCGGATCCGAGATGGATCGATCGGGCAGGTGCCTTTACCGGAAGCGCGGGGCGATCTTGACGAGGTTGATGGCCAGCTGGGCGGAAAAAACGGCCGCGGCGGTGATCCATGCGGCGGTACGCAGCGGCTTTGACCGGATCCCGCGCAGGGCGCGGGGCAGGGCAAAGATGCAGCTCATCAGCGGGAGCATCATCGGCAGCACGTACTGCGTGGATTTGACGGCTACGAACCAGATCAGGTAGACCGCGACTACCACCCACCACAGTGAGATGATCCGGAACGTCCACTGCTCCCGCCCGATGAAGCAGGCGGTCAGGAGCGAGGCGATCAGGAAGAAGAAGCAGAACATTTCGGTGAAATGGTCCTCGAATGCCGGGTACCAGGCATCCCAGCCGGGACGGTAGTCATTGTTCGGGTCATTCGGATCGCTGTCGTAGCCGGTGCTCATTTCCCCGGTCTTTTCGGTGAGGATCTTCACCATGTTCTGCCGCGCGTCCGCACGGAAGAGGAACGGATCGGCCCACAGGATGGTGCCGCCCATTACGAGGATGAAGAGCAATCCCCGGCTCAGCGCCTGTTTGAGCCGCAGGTGTTTCCGGATGACTCCGCAGAGCAGGTATACGAATACCGCGAGGAAGAAGAAGAACCCGAACAGCCGGGTGGCCGCGGACAGACCGACGAAAAAGGCGCACAGGTAAAAATTCCGTCCGAAGCGGAAGCGGTCGCGCTGCAAAAAGTAAAGCCCTGCGCAGACGAAGAACAGGTTCAGGCCGTCCGGATGCCAGAACCCCTGATTGTTCTGCAGGGACCCGGGTGCCGTCAGCAGAAACAGGTAAACCGCCGCGGAGAGCCACGGGTTTTCGAACCGGGTCGTCATGAACACGAGGATCAGGCAGCCGAGCATCAGCGGGACGACGGAGACCATCGTCCGCAGGACCGGCAGGGTGATCTCGATCCGCTGCATGAAATCCGGCCCGCAGAAAAGGCGGATCGGGTACATAAACAGCGAGGACACCGCGTAGAAGGGGTACCCGTAGTGGTAATCCTCGTGGATGTAGTGGTGGTACAGGGTGGCGCTGAAGGTGTCGCCCGGGGTGAGAACGTTCTGCAGGATCGGGTAGATCACGTACTCATCCCCGCCGTAGTGCCGGAAGTCATCCCATCCCCGGCTGCCGTTGAGGTTGGAGGGAAGCAGAACCAGAATATAGATCAGGCTGAGGACCAGCAGCACGGCGAGGGTACGTTTCTGCGTCCTGTTAAGGTCCCGCAGACGCGGGAACAGGCGGAACTTTCCGCTCCGCAGGTCTTCGGCGAACCGCTGCCGGTATGCGGTCCCGAGGAAGACCGCCCCGGAGAGGAAGACCAGCGCGGCCCAGAGGATCTGCGGCCGCAGGTTTTTGGGTACGAACAGCCAGGAAAATTTGAACGCCCAGAGGCTGACGCAAAACAGAAAGAGGCAGCCGAGGAACGCGTACCGGGCGCGGCTGCCCTGAGACAGAAAGCGGTCCAGCCGGGCGCTGATCTTTCCGCCGGACCGCACTTCCCGGATGAACAGGCAGATGAACCCGCCCAGCAGCAGCGCGGTGAGGAGCCCCAGCCCCCAGCGGGAGAGGGAATACCCGGCGAAGCGGGCGTTTCTGGCTTCGGAGCGTTCGGCAAAGTTAAAAATCAGCGCTGCCGATCCGCCGAGGATCGACAGTGCCGTGAAAATGCGGAAATGGACCGGACGCAGGGCGTCGGATTGGACGTCCATTATGCTTACAGCTGCGTTCCGGTGGTCTGATCGGCGTCGCCGGCGAGGGTGACGGTGAAGACCTGTGTCTCTGAACCGCGGTACACCTCGACTTCGACGGTATCGCCCGGGCTGTACTTGAACAGGCAGTTGTAGAACGAACCGTTTTCCTCGATAGTGTAGTCGCCGATGCGGATGATGATGTCATCGACCTGGATCCCTGCTTTGCCGGCGGGGCCGTTGGGGGAGACTTCCATCACGTAAATGCCGTACTGGGTCGGCAGCCGGTAGTTGCGCGCCATGCGGGCGGTGATCTCCGCCCAGCGGATCCCGAGCACCGGACGGCTGAAGGCGCCGTTCTGAATGATCTGCTCGCTGATGAGCGAAGCGGTGTTGGAGGGGATGGCGAAGTTCAGCCCTTCGGCGGTCGTCGAGCTGTACGAGGACCCGCGGACGATCATGACGTTGATCCCGATGACCTCCCCTGCCAGGTTGACCAGCGGTCCGCCGGAATTTCCTTCGTTGTACACGGTGCTTCAGATAATACTTATTGCACTGGTAGTATATGCGATCTTTAAAAAGAAGCTTACTTCTCCGCAATTCTTTCTGGCAGCAGGATGCTTCTTTATGTCCTGCATCTTCATGCGTTGCTGCTGGACACTTGTACTTCCGATCGGAGCGCTTCTTCCTAATCTGGAATTCACAGAACGCTCTCACAAGATGATGCGCTGGGCATATGTAGCCGCAGGAGCGCTTTCGGTCTTTCTGATCGTTAGATACAACCTGGAGAAAACCGATGACAGGCAGGTTATGTTAAGTGTAGTTCCTGCACCTGACAAGGTTACTTTGTTTACGGATTTCAATTCCGGATCTTATTTCCTTATTGACGGATATAAGATCTATTATGATGCCAGACCCGAATTGTACGATCATGTGATCGCCGGAGACAAAGCATTCCGTGATGAAGCTTACGCATCATGGTCCGGTGAGATAGATTATGATGAGTTTATCGCTAAATACGGCTTTAACTGGTTTGCCGTAACGAAGGATTCGCCTATAGAAAGTTATCTAATTGAGAATCCTGATTATGAATTCGTTTTCGATAATGCCACTGATGGAATCGCTATATACAAAAGCGTGTATTATTGACAGGTGATTCCTGACGGATCGGTTAATTTCCGTTCACGGGAGTTTATATATAACTTATTTAATGAATGCTTTTAGTTTGGTATTATGAATGAAGGATTGCATTTAGATCCATTCTAATTGTTTATTTATTTCGATGAACAGAAAAGAGCTTGATTATGGAATTAACAATTCTGATGCCTTGCTTAAACGAAGCCAGAACATTAAAGATCTGCATAGATAAAGC